>CAVJBM010000199.1:3209-8748 GCA_963647775.1 Anaerovibrio sp. | reverse complement strand
CCCCGATTTCTCTTGCGCGAGAGAAATCGGGCCCAGCGGAGCGTCCCGGCCCCGCGGGGCCGGAATCCCCAAAACGGCCCGATGAGGGCATCGAGCCCTACGGGCAGACCATAAATAATAATCTAAATGGCAGGAGCCGCCGTGGACCACGGCGGCTCCTGCTGCATTATACCTGCGTTTTCTTCACCGGGCGGAGGACCAGTTCTCCCTCCTCGGCGGCCAGGCAGAGGGTGTCCCCGGCGGTGAGCTTCTGGGCCAGCAGGAGGTCGGCCGCAGGCTCCTCCAGCCGGCGGCGGAGACTGCGGCGGATGGGCCGGGCCCCCTGCTCCCTGCCGCCGCACTCCGCCAGCAGGGCCGCGGCGGCGTCGTCGGCGGACAGCTCCACCCCCAGGGCGGACAGCCGCCCCTCCACCCCGGAGAGCATCCGCCGGGCGATGCCCGTCAGGTCCTCCCGGCTCAGGGGGTCGAAGATCACCGTCTCGTCCAGCCGGTTGAGGAACTCCGGGCTGAAGCGCTTTTTCACCTCGGCCAGCACCGCCTCCCGGCTCTGCTCCGCCGGGCTGCCCCCGGCGAAGCCCAGGGGCGGCGCGTGGCTCACCAGCTTGCGGGCCCCCAGGTTGGAGGTCAGGACGATCACCGTGTTGCGGAAGTCCGCCCGGCGGCCCTGATTGTCCGTGAGCACGCCGTCCTCCATCACCTGGAGGAGGATGTTGTGCAGTTCGTCGTGGGCCTTCTCGATCTCGTCAAAGAGCACCACCGACCACGGCCGGCGGCGGACCTTTTCCGTCAGCTGGCCGCCGTCCTCATGGCCCACATAGCCCGGCGGCGCCCCCACCAGCCGGGACACGGCGTGTTTCTCCATATATTCCGACATGTCGAAGCGGATGAGGGCGTCCTCCGTGCCGAAGAGGGCCTGGGCCAGGGCCTTGCACAGCTCGGTCTTGCCCACGCCGGTGGGGCCCAGGAAGAGGAACACCCCCACCGGACGGTTGGGCTCCTTCAGGCCCACCCGGCTGCGGCGGATGGCGGCGCACACCGCCCGCACCGCCCGGTCCTGCCCCACCACGCGGCGGTGGAGCTCCCCTTCCAATTCCAGCAGGCGCTGGGCCTCCCCCTTGGTGATGGACTCCACCGGGATGCCGCTCCACTGGGACAGCACGGCGGCCACCCCCTCCCGGTTCAGGATGCGCAGGGGGCCGTCCCGGCGGCGCTTGCGCTCCAGCTCCCGGCGGAAGTCCTCCTCCGCGTCCCGCAGCATGGCCGCCCGCTCGTAATTCTCCTCCGCGGCGGCGGCCAGCTTCTCCTGCCGGGCCAGGTCCGCCCGGCCGGCCAGGGAACGCAGGCCCTCCGGCACCCGCTCCCCCGCCACCCGCAGGCGGGCGGCCCCCTCGTCCATCAGGTCGATGGCCTTGTCCGGCAGGAAGCGGTCGGGCAGGTACCGGCGGGAGAACTCCACCGCCGCCGTCAGGGCCTCGTCGGCGATGGCCACGCTGTGGAACTGCTCGTACCGGGGGCGCAGGCCCCGGAGGATGGCCAGGGTCTGCTCCGGCGTGGGCTCCTCCACCCGGACGGGCTGGAAGCGCCGCTCCAGGGCGGCGTCCTTTTCGATATATTTCCGGTATTCCTCCAATGTGGTGGCCCCCACCACCTGGAGCTCCCCCCGGCCCAGGGCGGGCTTGAGGATGTTGGCGGCGTCCACCGCCCCCTCGGCGGAGCCCGCCCCCACGATGTTGTGCAGCTCGTCCAGGAAGAGGATGACGTTGCCCGCCCGGCGGACCTCCGCCAGCATGGCGTTCACCCGCTCCTCAAACTCGCCCCGGTACTTGGTGCCCGCCACCATGGCCGTCAGGTCCAAGGACAGCAGGCGGCGGCCCCGCAGGCTGTCCGGCACGGAACCGGCGGCGATGCGGGCGGCCAGGCCCTCGGCCACGGCGGTCTTGCCCACGCCGGGCTCGCCCAGGAGCACCGGGTTGTTCTTGGTCCGGCGGGAGAGGATCTGGATCACCCGCTCCACCTCCCGCTCCCGTCCGATGAGGGGGTCCAGCCCGCCGGCGGCGGCCAGCCGGGTCAGGTCCCGGGCAAAGCGGTCGGTGAGGCGGGTCTCCCGTTCCTCCCGGCCGTGGCCCCGGCTCTCCTCCCGGCAGACGCCCCGGGCTTCGCCCCCCGGAGGCGGCTGATTCCGCCGGTCCCGCTCCGCCCGCAGGCGCTCCCACAGCCGCCCGAAAAATCCGATCCGCTCCATATTATCCTCCTGTGTTCCGGTGTTCGGTCTTTAAGGGAAGCATGGAGCGTTTTGCGCCGGTTTATACCGGCCCGGGCAAAAAATAATGATTGCATTTTCCCGATTTTGTGCTACAATGTTCCTGCAATACAATGCAATACTTATACGGAGGTGTTCCAAATGGCTCATGTCATCAGCGATTCCTGTGTCTCCTGCGGCGCTTGCGAGAGCGCTTGCCCCGTGGGCGCTATCTCCATGGGTGCCGAGCACATGGTGATCGACGCCGATTCCTGCCTGGACTGCGGTGCCTGCGCCGGTGCCTGTCCCATGGGTGCCATCGCTCCCCAGGACTGATTTAGGTCACAAAAAATCCCCGCTCTCGGCAGAGAGCGGGGATTTTTTATTCGGAAAAGCGGAACTTATTCCTGCCCCTCCGCGGGCACAGGGCCGGCGGCCCGGGCCTTCAGGGCGGCGGCCCCGGCGTCCGCCAGGTTCAGGGCGTCCCCCTGAGCGGCGGCCTCTCTGGCGGCAGCCAGCATGGCGTCCATGGACGCCCGCAGGGCCCCGTACCCGGCCAGCACATCCTCCAGCCAGCGGCCGGTCTCCGCCCGCAGGGCGTCCGCCTGGGCCCGCGCCTCGTCCAGCGTGGTCTGGGCCTTGCGGTGGGCGTCCAGCTCCACGGTGGCCACCCGGTCCTTCAGCTCCTCATAGCTTTGGGCCATGGGGGCCACCTGGGTCATGCGCGCCTCCAGGGCGGCCAACTCCGACCGCTGGGCGGCCAGCTGGCTCTCCGTGCGGCTCAGCTCCTCCCGCAGGCGGGCCAGGGCGGCGGTGGATTCCTCCAGGCAGGCCCGCACCCGGGCCTCCTCCGCCGCGGCGGAGCCCCGGGCGTCCTCCAACTCCGTCAGGGCGGCCTGAAGCGCGTCCCGCTCCTGCCGGCTCTCCTCCAGGCGGCGCTCCAGCTCCTCCGTCTCCTGCCGGTGGGCGGAGGCGGCCTGGGCGATATAGTCCAGCACGTCCCGGCGGTTGAAGCCGCCCAGGGAGCTGCGGAATTTCCGGATCACAGTGTCCATACCGGTCCCTCTCTTTCTGTCTTTTGTATCATATCACATTTTCTCCCCCGTCTCAACCCCAATTTTCCCCGGGTTTTTCCCCGGGAAACGGTTGTCTTTCCCGGCAAAAGCCGCTATAATCAGAGCATATCAACAAATTGTCACGTTTCATTGAAGGAGGGCACCCCATGAACATCTGGCACGACATCAGCCCCGACCGCATCGCCCCCGAGGACTTCATCGCGGTCATCGAGATCCCCAAGGGCAGCAAGAAGAAATACGAACTGGACAAGGAGACCGGCCTCATCATCCTGGACCGCATCCTCTACACCTCCACCCACTACCCCGCCAACTACGGCTTCATCCCCCGCACCTACGGCGACGACGGCGACCCCCTGGACGTGCTGGTGCTGTGCAGCGAGACGCTGGACCCCCTGACCCTGGCCCGGTGCTACCCCGTGGGATACATCTCCATGCTGGACGGCGGCAAGCGGGACGAGAAGATCATCGCCATCCCCTTCTCCGACCCGGTGTACAACGGCTATCACGACCTGATGGACCTGCCCGCCCACATCTTTGACGAGATGGCCCATTTCTTCACCGTCTACAAGGCCCTGGAGGGCAAGGAGGCCATGGCCGGCGACGTGAACGACCGGGAGGCCGCCCTGGCAGTCATCCGGGAGGCCATGGACAATTACGACGCCAAGTTCGGCCGGAGCTAACGCCCCGCTCCGGCCCGCAGGGGGCGGCCATGGGAATGGCCGCCCTTTTTTGACGTCCTTTTTCTTCCTTTCCCCCTTGAAAAGGCCCCGTTCGGTATGCTATACTGTATTTTGTTATGGTCTATGCCGCGCTCCGCGGCAAATTTCAAGGCCGATTTTAGGAGGGTACTTACTCTTGGACGACCCGTTATTGCCGATCCTCGTACTGATCATCCTCGTGTTCATCAACGCCTTTTTCGCCGCGGCGGAGATCGCCGTGATCTCCCTGTCGGAGAGCAAGCTGAAAAAGCAGGCGGAGGATGGAGATAAGAAGGCAAAAAAGCTGCTCAAGCTGACCCGCTCCCCCGACCGGTTCCTGTCCGCCATCCAAATCGCCATTACCCTGGCCGGCTTCCTGTCCTCCGCCTTCGCGGCCGACAGCTTTGCCGACCCGCTGGTGCAGTGGCTCTACTATGACAAGGGCTTCACCGCCCTCTCCCCCGGCACGCTGAACACCATCGCCGTCATCCTCATCACCGTGGTGCTGTCCTACTTCAGCCTGGTGCTGGGCGAGCTGGTGCCCAAGCGGCTGGCCATGAAAAAGACCGAGGCCGTGGCCCGGGCCACCGTGGGGGCCGTCACCGCCGTGGCCGCCGTGTTCCGGCCGGTGATCTGGCTGCTGTCCAAGTCCACCAACGGCGTGCTCCGCCTGCTGCGCATCGACCCCAAGGCCGAGGAGGAGGACGTCAGCGAGGACGAGATCCTCATGATGGTGGACCTGGGGGAGGAGCGCGGCGCCATCGAGTCCAGCGAGAAGGAGCTCATCGAGAACATCTTCGAGTTCAACAACACCACCGCCGAGGACGTGATGGTCCACCGCACCGACATGGTGATGATCTGGTGCGACGACACCGGGGAGGACATCGTCCGCACCATCCGGGAGTCCGGCCTGTCCCGCTTCCCCGTCTACGAGGAGGACGCCGACGACATCATCGGCATCCTCAGCACCCGGGAGTACCTGCTCAATGCCCAGTCCGCCCACCCCAAGCCCCTGCGGGAGCTGCTGCGCCCGGCCTACTTCGTGCCCGAATCCGTCCGCACCGACGTGCTGTTCCGGGATATGCAGAGCAAGAAGGTCCACCTGGCCATCGTGGTGGACGAGTACGGCGGCACCTCCGGCCTGGTGACCATGGAGGACCTGCTGGAGGAGATCGTGGGCAACATCTACGACGAGTTCGACCCACAGGAGGAGAAGGACATCGAGCAGCTGGAGCCCAATCTGTGGCGCATCGCCGGCTCCTGCGAGCTGGAGCAGGTGGCCGAGGCCCTGGACATGGAGTTCCCCGAGGACGAGGAGTCCGACACCCTGGGCGGCCTGGTGTTCGCCCAGCTGTCCGTCATCCCGGAGGACGGGGCCCAGTTCGAGGTGGACACCTGCGGGCTGCACATCAGGGTCACCGAGTTCAAGGACCGGCACGTGGAGTGGGCCCTGGTCTCCCGGCTGGAGCCCCGGCCGGCGGAGGCCCCGGAGGAATAAAATCGTTCTGAACAGGCACAGCGGCCGC
>CAVJBM010000199.1:0-3138 GCA_963647775.1 Anaerovibrio sp. | reverse complement strand
GGATTCGTGTATGATACAGGGTGGAGCAAAATCGAGACAACAGTGAAATGGAGGAACATTTCAAATGAGAAAAACCAAGATCGTCTGCACGCTGGGCCCCGCCTGCGATTCCGATGAGATGCTGGAAAAGCTCATCCGCACCGGCATGGACGCCGCCCGCTTCAACTTTTCCCACGGCACCCACGAGAGCCAGCTGGCCACCCTGACCCGCTTCAAGCGGGTGCGGGACACCCTGGGCGCGCCCGTGGCCACCATTCTGGACACCAAGGGCCCCGAGATCCGCATCCGCACCTTTGCCGGCGGTCCCATCGAGCTGGCCGAGGGGGACAAGTTCACCCTCACCACCCGGGACGTGGAGGGCGGCCCCACCCAGGTGTCCGTCACCCATGACAGCCTGCACAAGGAGCTGGAGCCGGGCAACCACGTCCTCATTGACGACGGCCTGGTGGACCTCACCGTGGACGACATCCAGGGCCAGGACATCCACTGCACCGTGGTCACCGGCGGCGAGCTGTCCAACAACAAGAGCATCAACATCCCCGACGTGAGCATCTCCCTCCCCGCCCTGACGGAGCGGGACAAGGACGACCTGCGCTTCGCCGTGGAGCACGACTTCGACTTTGTGGCCGCCTCCTTCGTGCGCCGGGCCTCCGACGTGGAGGAGATCCGCGCCGTGCTGGACGGCTTCGGCGGGAAGGACATCCGCATCATCGCCAAGATCGAGAACCGGGAGGGCGTGAACAACCTGGACGCCATCGTGGACGCCGCCGACGGCATCATGGTGGCCCGGGGCGACCTGGGGGTGGAGATCCCCGCCCACGAGGTGCCCATCCTCCAGAAGCGGATGATCAAGTCCGCCATCAGCAAGGGCAAAAACGTCATCACCGCCACCCAGATGCTGGACTCCATGATCCGCAACCCCCGCCCCACCCGGGCCGAGGTGTCCGACGTGGCCAACGCCGTGTTCGACGGTACCAGCTGCGTGATGCTCTCCGGCGAGACCGCCTCCGGCAAGTACCCCGTGGAGGCCCTGTCCACCATGGTGGACACCGTCGTGGCCGCCGAGGGGGCCGTGGACTACGCCAAGCGCTTCCGCAACACCGCCTGGGGCTGCTTTGACGACATCAACGACGCCATCAGCCACTCCAGCGTCCAGACCGCCGTGGACCTCTCCGCCTCCGCCATTCTGGCCGCCACCAAGTCCGGCTACACCGCCCGGATGATCTCCCGCTTCCGTCCCGGCTGCTCCATCGTCGCCATCACCACGGAGGAGCGGGTCCGCCGGCAGCTGGCCATCTCCTGGGGCGTGATGCCCTGCCTGTGCGGCACGGTGGACTCCACCGACCGGCTGCTCCACATGTGCGTGGACGTGGCCAGAAAGGAAAACCTGATCCACACCGGCGACACCGTCATCATCACCGCCGGCGTGCCCATCGGCCAGCCGGGCTCCACCAACCTCATCAAGGCCCAGGTGGTGTAAGGCGGGCGCCGCGCCCTGTAGGGGCCGACAAGGTGAATTGCCCCAACGGGGCAAGAGAGGGTGGCCTGGGCCATGTCCCCATCGGCCCGTTTGGGGGATTCCGCCGCCTGCGGGCGGCGGGGCGCTCCGCTGACCGTGGGCCTTCCTGTCATTCTGAGGCGCGGCAGCGCCGAAGAATCCTTCCAGAAAGATCCTTCGCTCCGCTCAGGATGACAAAAAAGAAAGCGCTCAGGATGGCAAAACAGGGGGCAGCCCGCCGGGTTTTCTGCTTCTCCGTAGGGGCCGGGAAACCCGGCCCCTACCCCCCCCCCCCGGCGGCCCAGTCCTTCCGGGGCCCCGGCGCGCCCTCAATTATCAATTATCCATTCCCAGGAGGTCCTCCCATGAACATTCTTGCCTTCGAATCCTCCTGCGACGAGACCGCCTCGGCCATCGTCCGGGACGGGCGCACGGTGCTGTCCTCGGTGATCGCCTCGTCGGCGGACATGCACGCCATCTACGGCGGCGTGGTGCCCGAGATCGCCTCCCGCAAGCACGTGGAGGCCATCTCCGGCCTGGCGGACGAAGCCCTGCGGCAGTCCGGCCTGACCAAGGCCGACATCGACGGCGTGGCCGTCACCTATGCCCCCGGGCTCATCGGGGCGCTGCTGGTGGGGGTGTCCTTCGCCAAGTCGGCGGCCTACGCGCTGGACGTGCCCCTCATCCCCGTGCACCACGTGCGGGGGCACATCGCCGCCAACTACATCGCCCACCCCGATCTGGAGCCGCCCTTCCTCTGCCTGTGCGTCTCCGGCGGCACCACCGCCATCGTGGCGGTGAAGGACTACACCCACTTTGAGATCCTGGGCTCCACCCGGGACGACGCCGCCGGCGAGTGCTTCGACAAGACCGCCCGGGTGCTGGGCCTGGGCTACCCCGGCGGCGTGCCCATGGACCGCATGGCTCAGGGCGGCAACGACCGGGCCTTCACCTTCCCCAACGCCCACGTGGCCGACCACCCGCTGGACATGTCCTTCTCCGGGCTCAAGACCGCGGTGCTCAACACCATCCACCACGCGGAGCAGACCGGCGAGACGCTGGACCTCCACGATCTGGCGGCCTCCTTCGCCCGGGCGGTGTCCGACTCCCTCATTCCCCGGGTCATGGAGGCCAACGCCATGACCGGCTGGAACAAGATCGCCACCGCCGGGGGCGTGGCCGCCAACAGCCGCATCCGGGCGGACCTCACCGCCGCCTGCCAGAAGGCGGGCGCCAGGCTGTGGATGCCGCCCCTGTCCCTCTGCGGCGACAACGCGGCCATGATCGGCTGCCAGGGGTACTACGAGTATCTCGCCGGCCACACTGCCGGGTGGGACCTCAACGCCCGGGCCAGCCTGGATATTTCCAGGGGATAAGACGAAAAATAGGACCTGTCCGCACTGCGGGCAGGTCCTTTTTCTATTGCACCGCACTGCCGGGCGCGGCCAACCGATTACGGTCTACCATTCCGGCGCTTCACCGAGGGCAAAAACTACGGTTTCACGGTTTGTTCCACGGTGCGGGCACACTCTGTTTTCCGCATGATGTCTATGCTTCAGCGGGTGTTGAAAACTCTGTGGAAGATGTGGATAACTCTCCGTACTCATTCTTACACCTATGCGTTATGGAAACCGATTTTC
>CAVJBM010000198.1:0-4924 GCA_963647775.1 Anaerovibrio sp. | reverse complement strand
ATGATGACCTCGCCGTCCTTCACCACGTAGTCGATGTCCCGCTTCATGACGCCCCGGGCCTTCAGGGCCTGATTGATGTGGTGGGACAGGGTGGAGTTCTCGGGGTCGGAGAGGTTCTCGATATTGAAGGCCTGCTCCGCCTTGGCCACGCCCCTGGAGGTGAGGGTGGCGGTGCGGGCCTTTTCATCGACGATGTAGTCCACGTCGATGTCGGCGTCCTCCTCCTGCTTCTCGTCCACATTGGCCACCCGGCGGCACTTCAGCCGGGAGACGAAGCTGTCCGCCAGCTGGTACAGCTGGGTGGACTGCTCCCCCTGGCCGGAGATGATGAGGGGGGTACGGGCCTCGTCGATGAGGATGGAGTCCACCTCGTCCACGATGGCAAAGGAGTGGCCCCGCTGGACCAGCTCGCTGCTGTAGATGGCCATGTTGTCCCGCAGGTAGTCGAAGCCGAACTCATTGTTGGTGCCGTAGGTGATGTCGGCGGCGTAGGCCCGCCTCTTGTCCTCCTTCTCCACCCCGTGGATCACCAGGCCCACGGTGAGGCCCAGGAACTTGTACAGCTTGCCCATCCACTCGGAGTCGCGCTTGGCCAGATAGTCGTTGACGGTGACGATGTGCACGCCCTTGCCGGCCAGGCCGTTCAGATAGGCGGGGAGGGTGGCAACCAGGGTCTTGCCCTCGCCGGTCTTCATCTCGGCGATGCGGCCCTGGTGGAGGATGATGCCGCCGATGAGCTGCACCCGGTAGGGGCGCATGCCCAGCACCCGGTCCGCCGCCTCGCGGCAGACGGCGAAGGCCTCCGGCAGGATGTCGTCCAGCGTCTCGCCCAGGCCCAGGCGGTTCCGGAATTCGTCGGTCTTGGCCCGCAGCTCGTGGTCGCTGAGGGCGCGGTACGCCTCCTCCAGCGCCTCGATGCGGTCAACGGTGGCATTCAGCGCCTTGACCTCGCGCTCGGAGCGGGTACCGAACATTTTCGTAAACAGACCCATAGTATCGGTGTCCTTTCTTGTGCTGATCTGCGTCCGCAGGACGCATAGACCCAATTTAACGCATACAGTATAGCATATCAGTCGGGAAGAAAAAAGAGCAAATTGTAAATTATGTGCGGGCGGCGGCCATGGGCCCTGCAAATTTCTGCAACTTTAATACAGTAACGCGAGTTGACGCAGTCCGCGCGCTGTGGTATAATGTCCGCATGTCCGGGACTGCGCCCCGGCCGCAAAATCAAGAGAAGAAATTGAGGGAACCAGAACCATGAAGATCATCCAAGCCATTACGGACTTTATCACCGGCCCCCTGAACGACTTCGCCTGGGGTCCCATCATGCTGGTGCTGCTGGTGGGCACCGGCGTGTTCCTGACGGTGCGCACCCGCTGCATCCAGGTGCGCCGCTTCGGGTACATTATGAAAAACACCATCGGCTCCCTGTTCCGGCGGGAGAAAAAGGACCACGGCAGCAACCTCTCCCCCTTCCAGGCCATGACCACCGCCCTGGCGGGCACCGTGGGCACCGGCAACATCGCCGGCGTCACCGGGGCCATTTTCGTGGGCGGGCCGGGGGCCGTGTTCTGGATGTGGGTGTCCGCCTTCTTCGGCATGTGCACCAAGTACGCCGAGATCCTGCTGGCCGTGAAGTACCGGGAGCGCGATACCGACGGCGTCTACCGCGGCGGGCCCATGTATTATATTAAGGATGGCCTGGGGAAGCACTGGGGCTGGCTGGCGGCGGTGTTCGCCGTGCTGGGCGGCCTGGCGGCCTTCGGCATCGGGAACATCTCCCAGTCCAGCGAGATCGCCGGAGCCATGACCGGCCTGTTCGGCGTGAAGCCCCTGTACACCGGCATCGGCGTGGCCATCGTGGTGGCGGCGGTGGTGCTGGGCGGCGTGAAGCGCATCGGCCAGGTGACCTCCTACCTGGTGCCCTTCATGTCCGTGTTCTACATTCTGGCGGGCATCGTCCTGCTGGCCATGCGCATCACCGACGTCCCCGCCGCCTTTGTCTCCATCGTGAAGGGGGCCTTCAGCCTGAAGTCCGTGGGCGGCGGTGTGTTCGGCTACGCCATGATGACCGCCATGCGCCAGGGCGTGGCCCGGGGCGTGTTCTCCAACGAGGCCGGTCTGGGCTCCGCGCCCATGGCCCACGCCGCCTCCTCCACCGAGGAGCCCTGCGAGCAGGCCATGTGGGGCGTGTTCGAGGTCTTTGTGGACACCATCGTCATCTGCACCATCACCGCCTTTGCCGTGCTGCTCTCCGGCGTGCTCAACACCCCCGGCGGGCTGGACGCCTTCACCTCCAAGGGCGCGGCGGCGGCCACGGCCTTCAACATCATCCTCCCCGGCACCGTGGGCGGCACCGTCATCCAGATCAGCCTGATCTTCTTCGCCCTGTCCACCATCCTGGGCTGGAGCTACTACGGCGAGCGCTGCTGGGGCTACCTGACCCACAATAACAAGGTGGTCATCCTCATCTTCCGCCTGGTGTTCATCCTGGTGTGCGTGGTGGGGGCCACCGGCAGCGGCTCCCTCATGTGGGACATCTCCGACACCCTCAACGGCCTGATGGCCATTCCCAACCTCATCGGCCTGCTGCTGCTCTCCGGCGTGGCGGCCAAGCTGACCCGGGACTATTTCGACAAGAACAAGGCCCTGCGGTAACGCGGCCATCGGAGCGCCGGGAGGAGAAACTCCCGGCGCTCTGCCCAAATGGCGGGCTGAATTTTCGTGAAACCTGCCATTCCCGCCAAAATTCAGATGGGCCCTTGACAGCGGCACTTTGCCCCGCTATAATGCAACACAAATCGAACCACTGATAGAGGCGCGGTTACGATGAGTACCCGGAAGGCATGGACAACTGCTTCCGGCGAAAGGCGTCGCCGCCGAAGGGCGTGAGAGCTGTCCGGCTCCGCGTTGCCTGGGCCGACGGGGAATACCCGGCGGACTGTCACACGAAGCACCGTGTGATGCGCTATCATGGCAAATACAGGCCCCCGTTCTCTCATCATCCGGGGCACCTCGTTGACCATGATCGCGTCCAAGCGGTCGTGGTTCTTTTTATTTCAAAAAGAAAGAGGTAAGAACTATGATGAGAAGAATTTCCGCCCTGCTGACCGCCGCTGTACTGGCCCTGGCCCTGTGCGCATGCAGCGGCGGCACCCCCGCCAGCTCCGCCCAGCCCACCCAGCAGCCCTCCCCCGCCGTCACCGTCCCCCCTGTGGAGGACCTGACCGGCGTGGACACCAGCTCCATCCCCGGCCTGGAGGACGGCGTCCTCACCGTGGGCATGGAGTGCGCCTACGCCCCCTATAACTGGACCCAGACCAGCGACGCCAACGGCGCCGTGCCCATCTCCAACGTCCCCGGCGCTTACGCCAACGGCTACGACGTGATGATCGCCAAGCGCATCTGCGAGGCCTACGGCTGGCAGCTGGAGATCGTCTCCTCCGCCTGGGATTCCCTGTGCCCCGCCGTGCAGTCCGGCACCATGGACGCCAACATCGCCGGCCAGTCCATGACCGCCGACCGCCTGGAGGAGGTGGACATGGCGGGCCCCTATTACTACGCCACCATCGTCTGCGTCACCACCAAGAGCAGCAAGTACGCCTCCGCCCAGTCCATTGCCGATCTGGCCGGCGGCAAGTGCACCGCCCAGTCGGGCACCATCTGGTATGACTCCTGCCTGCCCCAGATCGAGGGCGCCGAGCTCATCGCCCCCGCCGACAACGCCCCCGCCATGATCATGCAGCTGCAGACCGGCACCGTGGACTTCATCTGCACCGACATGCCCACCGCCATGGCCGCCGCCGCCAAGGACGACAGCCTGGTGATCCTGAACTTCTCCGGCACCGACGGCGACTTCCAGTTCGCCAGCGAGGCCGAGCGGGCCGAGAACGTGAACATCGGCATCTCCGTCCGCAAGGGCAACAGCGAGCTCACCGCCGCCATCGACCGGGTGCTCTCCGTCCTCACCGAGGAGCAGTTCAACGCCCTGATGGATCAGGCCATCGCCATTCAGCCGGAGGTCTAAGTGCGGAGGATAGGCAGGCGCGGGCGTTTCTGCGGAAACGCCATGGTCGGCTGACGCCGACGCGCCTTCAAAGGGGCGTGGTTTGCCAGCGGCAAACGCCCCGCGCCGACCGAAGCGAAGCTGAGACCCAGCCCCCTTTGAGGAACCCCCGCCCTCCGGGGGGATGAGAGATTTGCCCCGATCCCAACGCAAATATACAAGCCGGGCTTTTCCACGCAATCGCTCGGCCGCCCCCAACACAGGCGCTTCCCAAAATCGTCCGAAAGGAATGTGACCCATGGATAAGCTCGCAAAACTGTGCCATGACGTGGCGCTGCTCTGGTCCAAATACTGGCCCATGTATCTCAACGGCGTGAAAAACACCCTGATCCTCGCGCTGGCAGCCACGGTCATCGGCTTTGCCATCGGCCTGATCTGCGGCATTCTCAACACCATTCCCTATACGAAGCAGGACCCCCTGCCCAAGCGCTTTGTGCTCAAGCTCATCCGGGTGCTGGTGCGGATCTATGTGGAGGTCTTCCGCGGCACCCCCATGGTGCTTCAGGCGGTGTTCATCTACTACGGCCTGCCCTACTTCACCGACAGCGCCCTGCGGTTCGACAACATCTGGGCGGCGGCCATCCTCGTGGTGTCCATCAACACCGGCGCGTATATGGCCGAATCCGTCCGGGGCGGCATCATGTCCATCGACCCCGGCCAGACCGAGGGCACGAAGGCGCTGGGCATGACCCACGTGCAGACCATGATGAGCGTTATCCTGCCCCAGGCCATCCGCAACATCATCCCCCAGATCGGCAACAACTACATCATCAACGTGAAGGACACCTCCGTCATGTTTATCGTCAGCTTTACGGAGTTCTTCGCCGCCCACCGGTACATCGTGGGCGTGAACAACAA
>CAVJBM010000197.1:0-19109 GCA_963647775.1 Anaerovibrio sp. | reverse complement strand
GGCCGCCGGAGTAGGGCATGACCTCCACGCAGGCCAGCACCTTGGCCCCCTCCAGGGTCATGCGCCGGGCCATGATAAGGCCGATGTCCCCGCTGCCCAGGATGACCACCCGCTTGCCGGGGAGCCAGCCCTCCATGTTTACATACCGCTGGGCGGCGCCGGCGGTGTACACGCCGGCGGGGCGGGTGCCGGGGGTGCCGATGGCGCCCCGGGTCCGCTCCCGGCAGCCCATGGCCAGCACCACGGCCTTGGCCTGCTCCACCCGGTAGCCGGTGTCTCTGCCCACCATGTGGACCTCCCGCTCCGGGGTGATCTCCAGGATCATGGTGTCGGTGCGCACCTCCACCCCCGTCTGAGCCAGCAGATCGATGAACCGGCCGGCGTACTCCGGGCCGGTGAGTTCTTCCTTAAAATAGTGCAGGCCGAAGCCGTTGTGGATGCACTGGTTGAGGATGCCGCCCAGGTCGCAATCCCGCTCCACCAGGAGGATGCGGCGCAGGCCGGCCTCCCACGCGGCGCAGGCCGCCGCCAGCCCGGCGGGGCCGCCCCCCACCACGATGAGATCATACATGGGCCTGTCCTCCCTTCGTCGGCTCCACCAGCATCACGCTGCCGGAGCGGTCCTGCACCACGCCGCCGGGGTCCATGCCCAGCTCCCGGCACAGCAACTCCACCACCCGGGGTCCGCAGAAGCCCCCCTGGCACCGGCCCAGGCCGGCGTTGGTGCGGCGCTTCACGCCGTCCACCGACCGGGGCGGGATCACCGAGTGGATGGCGGCCACGATCTCGCCCTCGGTGACGGTCTCGCACCGACAGATCACCCGGCCGTAAGCCGGGTCCTGTCCCACCAGCGCCGCCCGCTCCTCCTCGCCGAGGTCCAGGAAGGGGGTGGGCCGGGGCACATAGCGGAAGTCGTCCCTGGGCTCCAGGGGCAGGCCGGCCCGGGCCAGCAGGTCCGCCAGATACTCGGCGATGGCCGGGGCGGCGGACAGGCCGGGGGAGCAGATGCCCGCCGCGTCGAACAGGCCGGGGGCCCCCTCCGCCGGGCCGATGACGAAGTCCCCGGCGTCGGTATTGGCCCGGACGCCGGCGAAGTTGCGGATGGACTGCCGCAGGTTCAGCCCGGGCACGGAGCGAAGGGCACGCTCCCGCACGAAGGCCATGCCGGCGGCGGTGTTGGCGGTGTCGTCCCCCGTCACCTCCTGGGCGTTGGGGCCCACGATGAGGTTGCCGTGGACTGTGGGGGACACCAGCACGCCCTTGCCTGCCTTGCCGGGGCACTGGAAGATGGTGCGGGAGACGGTAGTCCCCTCGCTCTTGTCCAGCAGGTAGTACTCCCCCCGGGTGGGCCGGACGGTCCAGGGGGCAGGGGCGGCCATAGCGTGGACGTCGCCGGCAAAAATGCCCGCGGCGTTGATGACGAAGCGGCTCTCGAACGCGCCCTTGTCGGTGGTCACCCGCCAGCCGCCCTCCACGGGCTCCAGAGCGGTGACCTTATGCTCCAGATAGAGCTCCGTGCCGTTGGCCACGGCGGTCTCCGCCAGGGCCAGACAGTACTGCCAGGGCAGGCAGATGGCGGAGCTGGGGGCGTAAAGGGCCGCCGTCACCGCCGGGGACAGGTTGGGCTCCATGGCCCTGGCCTGGTCGCCGGTGAGCAGCTCCACCCCGGGCACGCCGTTGGCCTCGCCCCGGTCCCGCAGGTCCCGCAGGGTGGCCTCGTCCTCTTCACCGAAGCCCAGCACCAGCGCGCCGCAGCGGCGGTAGGCCAGGTTCAGCTTTTCCGCCAGCTCCGCCGCCAGCTCCACGCCCCGGACGTTCAGCCGGGCCATGAGGGTGCCCGGCTTGGGGTCGAACCCCGCGTGGAGGATGGCGGAGTTGGCCTTGCTGGCCCCCTGGGCCACGTCGTTCTCCGCCTCCAGCACCGCCACCCGCAGCCGGTATTTGGACAGTTCGAAGGCCGCGGCCGCGCCGGTGATGCCGCAGCCGATGACGATCACATCATACATATCAGATGACCCTCCCGCTTTCTCTTGCAATATCCCGCGGGCCGCCCGAGGACGGCCCGCGTCTGTGTCTCAAACTTCCCCAAAACCGCCGGCCACCAGCTCGGCCAGGGCATCCACCGCCGCCTGGGCGTCGCTGCCCTCGGCGGCGAGCACGGCCTTCTCCCCCTGGCAGAGGCCCAGGGTCAGCAGCATGACGATGGACTTGGCGTCCACCTCGTCCTCGCCGGGACGGCCGATGGTGATCTCACACTCGAACTCCTCCGCCCGGGCCACGAAATCAGAGGCCGGCCGGGCATGGAGCCCGGAGGGATTGACAATGGTCACTTCCTTGGAATACATAGGAAAACTCCTTTCATTCATTGGGCAGCAGCCCGCGCACCTGCTCGGCGGAGCCGGCGGCGCACACCGCCCGGGCCAGGTCCTCCAGCTGGGCCTGGGTGTAGCCGGCCAGGGTCTTTTTCACCTGCGCCGTCATGGCCGGGCTCATGGACAGCTTGCGCAGGCCCAGACCGGCCAGGATCATGGCCTGGCGGGGTTTGCCCGCCATCTCGCCGCACACCGACAGGGGCTTGCCCGCCTTCTGGAACTCCCGGGCCGTATAGCCGATGAGGCGGAAGGCCGCGGGGTGGAAGCTGTCGTAATAGGCGGCCACCGCCGGGTTCATCCGGTCGGCCGCCTCCAGATACTGCACCAGGTCGTTGGAGCCGATGCTGGCAAAGTCCACCTCGGCGGCCACCTGGTCGGCCATCAGGGCGATGGAGGGGATCTCGATCATCACGCCCACCTTCACCTCCGGGTCGAAGGGCACGCCCTCCGCCGTCAGGGACTGCCGTGCCTGCTCCAGCTGGGCCTTGGCCGCCCGGATGTCCTCCAGGCTGGCGATCATGGGGAACATGATCCACAGCGTGCCGTAGACCGACGCCCGCAGGGCCGCCCGCAGCTGGGTCCGGAACAGGTCCGGGTGGCTCAGGCACAGGCGGATGGCCCGCTCGCCCAGGAAGGGGTTGCTCTCCTTGGGCAGGGGAAAATAGTCCAGGGTCTTGTCGCCGCCGATGTCCAGGGTGCGCAGCACCACCGGCCGGCCGCCGGCCCCCTCTAAGATCCTCCGGTAGGAGGCGAACTGCTCCTCCTCGGTGGGCATGTGCTTGCTGTTCATATAGAGGAACTCCGTGCGCAGCAGACCCACGCCGTCCAGCCCCTCCAGGGCGTCGTCGTCCAGGGCGTCGTCGGCGCCCATGTTCAGGAACACGCCGATCCGCTGGCCGTCGGCGGTGAGGCAGGGCCTGCCCCGCCACTGGGCGGTCTCCCGCTGCTCCTCCAGCCAGGCGGCCCGGCTGGCCAGGACGGCGCTGATCTTCTCCCCGTCCGGCTCCGTCCACACGGCGCCGGAAACTGCGTCCACTGCCAACATATCCCCTTGTCCGACATTTGTCAAGAGGTCAGATACTCCCAGCACCGCCGGAATGGACAGATTTCTCGCCAGAATGGCGCTGTGAGAGGTCTCGCCCCCCACCTCCGTCACGATGGCCAGCACCTTTTCCCGGTCCAGATTCGCCGTGTCCGAGGGCGGCAGGTCATGGCACACCAGGATCACCGGCTCGTCCAGGTGGGACAGGTCGGTCTCCCCCACGCCGGCGCAGCAGCGCAGCACCCGGCCCTTCACGTCCTCAAAGTCCGCCGCCCGCTCCTGAAACATGGGGTTCTTGGCCCTGCGCATCAGCTCCCGGTACTTGTCGTACACCGCGGCCACCGCCCAGGGCAGGCACTTCCGGTCCTTTTCGATGCGGGCGCGGATCTCCTTCTCCACCACCCGGTCCCGCAGGATGTCCAGGTGGGCGCGGAAGATGGCCCCGGCGGGGGTGCCCTCCCCGCTGCGGGCGCAGAGGGCTTCCAGCTCCGCCACCGCCCGCTCCCTGCCTCGGGTCAGCTGCTCCAGGGCGCCGGCGATCTCCGCCTCCTCCAGCAGGAGCTCGGGCACCTCGGCCTCGAACCGCTCATAGCACAGCGCACGGCCCGCCGCGTAGCCGGCGGACACCGCCTTTCCCCGCAGTTCCATGCAATGGCCCCCTTTTTACTGGTCGCACAGCAGATTTCCGCTGTTCATGATGCCGTTGGGATCGAAGGTGCGCTTCAGGTCCTCCATCAGGCTGTAGGAGCTGCCGTGCTCCTGCCTGGCGTAGCACACCCGCTGCTTGCCCATGCCGTGGTGATGGACCACGCCGCCGGTGGGGTACTTGATCACCTCGTCGCACACGGCGCGGATGAACTTCATCTGCTCCTGCTCGGAGGTCTCGGGGGAGTCCATCTTCAGCTGGTAGACGAAGTAGATGTTGGTGCCGTTCATATAGCTGTGGGACACATGGCCGCCCAGCATGATGAGGTTCTCGATCTTGGCGGGCACATTGGCCATCACGTCCCGGTAGATCTTCACGATGTCGGTCCAGCTGGCGCTGATCTCCAGGGTGGCGTAGAACACCTTGGTCTCCCGGTACTTGCGGGCGGTCTCGGGGTTGTTCACCGTCTTGCAGATGTCGTTGCGGTGCTCCATCCAGTGCTCCACCGCGGCGGTGCCGATGTACTCGCCGCCGTGCCGCCGGGCGATGCGGTCGATGCCCCTGCCGGTGCCCTGGGCGATCTCCTCGGGGCCCTCGGCGGTGAAGAACATGAATGCCTCCTGGTCCTTCAGCTTCACGCTGCCGAAGTTGTGGTCCATGTCGGACTTGTCGTACAGGCGGATGACGGCGGGCTTGTAGCCCTCGGCCATCACGTCGTGGATGGCGGCAAAGCCGGTGTCGATGTCCTTGACGATGTAGCCGCCCATCCACATATGCTCCGGATAGTAGGGGAACAGCTTCACCGTGACCTCGGTGATGAAGCCGATGCCGCCCTCGCATCCCAGGAACAGGTGGCGCAGGTCGGGGCCGGCGGAACGGCGGGGCACGTTGCGGATGCGCACGATGCGCCCGTCGGGCATGACGGCCTCAAGGCCGCAGAGCATGTCCTCCATGCCGCCGTAGTAGGTGGAGAACTGGCCGATGCTCCGGGTGGCCACCAGGCCGCCCATCAGGGCCAGGGGGCGGGACTGAGGGCTGTGGCCGGTGGTCAGCTTGTGGAGATTGGCCTGGCGCTCCAGCTCCTCCAGGGGGAAGCCGCACTGGACGGTGGCCATGAGGTTGTAGGTGTCCAGCTCGATGAGCTTGTTCATGCGGGTGCAGTCCACCACCACGGAGCCCTCCACAAAGGTCTCCAGCAGGCCCTCGGCGGAGGAGGCCCCCGCCCGGGGGATCACGTTGACCTTGTTGTCGCTGCAGTAGCGCAGGACCTTGGCGATCTCCTCGGCGCTCTCCACATAGACGATGGCAACGGGGGGCACCGTCATGCACACGTCGAAGGACTTCTCATAGCTGCGGTTGAAGCCGTCCGCCAGGCGGAGCAGCTTTTCATCGGTGACGACGCGGTCCGCGCCCAGCAGGCCGCTGAGGTATTCTACATGCTTGTTCATTTTTTGATCTCCTCCTGAAATGTTCAGTCCTTCTTCTGCTCGCTCTTGGGGACCCAGGTGGGGTCGATGGCCTTGTAGTAGTCATAGAACTGCTTGGTCTTTTTCTGGCCGCCCGCCTTTTTGGCCGCCGGGTCCAGCAGGCCCCGCTGGGTCAGGGCGCGCTCGATAATGGCGGTGGCCGGCCGGTAGGGCGGGCAGCCCGGCGCCATCACGCCCTTCTCCTCCAGCAGCATCCGGTTGCGCAGCTCCTTGATGTTCCCGGTGGCGGAGCAGGCGCAGTCGCCCAGCACCACCACGTTCTCCAGCGGCGTGGTGATGCCGTTGGGCAGCTTGGGGTCGCTGCCCACCAGAACGGTGAACCTCTCGTCCCCGATCTTGGCCAGGGTCTTGCACACGCCCTCCGCCATGAGCCAGCACTGGCGGCAGGCGCCGCCGATGCGCACGTCCACGTTGGGATAGGTGGCGGTCACGTGGCGGTCCTGGGGCTGGGTGAAGGAGTCGGGCAGGACGAACTTCTCCTTCACGTCGTCGATGCGCTCGCCCACCACGTCGATGTTCTCCAGGCGGCCGTTGCCGATGCCGTCATAGTCCGCGATGCGGTTGATGGGCACCATGAACACGTCCTCGATGCCCATGCAGGCGGTGGCCACCGCGTCGGCGGCCACCACGTCGGCACTGGCCACGAACAGGTTCATGGGGTGGGGGGTGCCCCCCTCGCCGGCGCCGTTGCCCTCCATGGCGGTGAGCCCGTCGATGAGGGTCAGGTCGGGCCTGCGGATCTTGAACAGGTCCACCAGCTTCTGCTCCAGGTCGTCCCGGTGGGCGTAGTACTTCTGCTCGTCATTGAGGATGCCCTGGAAGTTCTTCATGCCCAGGGTCACCAGGGTCATGCCGTGCATCTTCATGCAGGGCAGGTCCACCAGCACGTCGCAGTCCTTCATCAGCTTGGGATAGGCCACCTCGCCGATGCACTTGCCGTCGGGCACCTTCACCAGCACCCGCTCCTCGTCCTCCAGACAGGTCACCCGGGCGCCGGCGGCCTCCGCCGCGTCCCGCACGCCCATCTCGTCCAGCACGAACTCCGTGCTCTGCCCGCGGCCCAGCTTGGTGCCCACGCTCACGGCCTCGCACAGGGTCACGCTGGAGGCACCCGCCTCGTACAGCTGCCGCACCAGGGCGGCCACCGTCCGGCGGTCCACGATGACCGGGGGCGGATAGGGGGCGAAGAAGTTGCCCTTGATGACCACGCTGTCGCCGGGCTTGACGAACTGCCCCATGCCGCCCAGCAGGTCCATCGCCTGCCGGATCATGGCGTCGATGCCCGCGGCATCCGGCGTCACCTGGGATCTGACCAGCGCTACCTTAGATCTTTCCATATCGCATGCTCCTCTCTTTTGGTTCAGGTTCGGTTTTCCCACGCCTGGCGCAGGAATCGGTACAGGCGGCCCGCGCTGTCATAGGGACACTGCATCAGCGCGCTGCGGACGCTCTCGCTGTCCAGCAGCTGCATCAGCTCCCGCAGCAGCCGCAGGTGGGACTGGTTATCCGGCGTGCACAGGGTGAACACCGCGGTGATCCGCTTGCTCCACCGGGCGAACTCGATCTGCTCGCTGAACACCGTCAGGGACAGGCCCACGCCGTGGACGCCGGCCCCCGGCTTGGCGTGGGCCAGCAGCACGCCGGGGGACACCTCGGCGTACAGGCCCATCTGCTCGATGATGGCGGAGACCGAGTCGGCATAGCTGCCGTCCACCAGGCCCTTGCTCTCCAGCCGGGCACAGGCGTACTTGATGGCCTGGCGCTGATCCAGCTTCCGGCCGCAGATGCGCACCATGTCCGGCGTCAGCGCCTCCCACAGGCCCACGCCGCCGGGGATCCCGTTCTCCGCGGTCAGCAGCCTGCGCAGCTCCAGCGTCAGCGCCATCCGGTCCCGGATGGTCCCGTGGCGCTCCACCGCCGCCAGCATCCGGTCCACCCGCTGCTGGATCTCGTCCCGCTCCGGGTGGGCGCCGCCCCACTCCAGCAGCAGCTCCTTCTGCCGGTCGGTGAGCACCGGGTCGGTCTTGAGATACCGCTGGTCCGCCATGGGCAGCTCCATGGTGGAGACCACCAGGTCGTAGTCCTCCAGCTTCAGGCGGTCCAGCTCCCGGGCGTCCCGGAGCTCGTACCGATAGCCCATGCCCAGGATCTCCGAGATCTGCTGCCGCAGCAGCAGCGAGGTCCCCACCCCCGCGCCGCAGACGATGAGGATCTTCCGGTCGCCGGTCTTTTCGCTCAGCCGCCGGCGCTTCAGCCAGGTGAGCAGATAGACCGAGATGTGGGCCAGCTCCTCCTCCGGGATGGACATGCCCAGGCGGCTCTCCAGTTCGTCGGCGGCCTTGCGGGTCAGGTCGTAGATGCCGCTGTACTCCCGCTTGATCTCGCCGCAGAGCAGGTTGCGCACCTTCACCTGGTATTTCAGCCGGTAGTACAGGGGCCGCAGGTGCACGATGAACTGCCGCACCAGCTCGTCCCGGTCGTTCAGGTGGACGCAGGCCTTGGCCTCAAAGGTGTCGATGAAGTCGTTGGCCAGCTGATATAGGTCGATCTGGCCCTGCCCCGCCAGCTCGCTGTAGCTGTACCGCTTGGCGCCCAGCAGAACGGTGGCCAGATAATCATGTTCCTCTTCAGGCAGGTCGATCCCCCGCTGGCTGAGCATCGCGGCCACCTGCTGGGCCATCTGATACTCCGGGGTGGCGCCGATCTCCTTCCGGTCCAGGTAAAGGCTGCCCTTCCCCGCCCGGCAGACGATCAGCAGGATATAGTCGCGGATCTCCTGGATGGAGTTGTGGTTGTAGCGGCCGTCCAGCTGCCGCTCCGTCTCCTGGATCACACCCTCCAGCCAGGCGTACAGCTCGTCCCGGTCCTCAAAGCGCAGGCCCTTCAGGCGCACGGCCTCCAGCAGGGTCTGCTCGAAGATGGTCCGGGTAAAGCGGGTGGGGATCTGGAGCATCCGCTCGTACAGATAGCAGCGCAGCACCAGCTCGTCCCCCCGGAGGCGGTAGCCCTGCCGGCCGGAGCTGTCCAGGGCAAGGCCGGTGTTCTCCAGGTCGCGGCGCAGCTCCGCCATGTCCCCCAGCACCGTGTTGCGGCTGACGCTCATCAGCCGGCACAGCCCGTCAGTGGTGGTCTGCCGGTCCAGCAGGCCGGCGCTCAGGGCGATGAGCAGCTCCCGCTCGTGGGCGGAGAGGACGTACTCCCCCAGCGGCTGGGCGGAGATATACTCCCGCATCTCCCCGCCCCGGGAGATGTCCAGCTGCAGGGCCTTCTCCGTGGCGGTCACCTGGGGGAAGCCCCCCTGCTCCAGCACGTTGTTCAGCTTGCGCACGTTATAGTCCAGCACGCGCCGGGTCACGCCCAGCTTCCGCTCCAGCTCCAGGACGGACACGCTGCCCTCCGAGTTCAGCAGGCGCTCCAGGATCGTGACAATCAGAATGTTCAGTTCCATGCGGTTCCCTCCAGTACGGCGCGGCGGCACAGCAAGTGCTGCCCGGCGGCATCTGTCACCGGGCAGCACTGCCGTTTCAGTTCAGATCAGGTTTTGCGGACGGGGGGCTCAGCCGCCCAGGCCGAACAGCTTGCCGATGTAGCCCACGATGATGATCCACAGGCTGCACTCGGTGAAGCCCATCTGCTGCACGAAGGTGCCCACGGTGGAGGCCACCAGAGGCATGGCCACGGCGGTGACGATCATGATGAGCGCGCCGCCGATGATGCCCCACAGGATCACGCCGCGGCGGCCGCCGTAAGCGTTGGCGAACACGCAGCCGGAGGCGCAGTCAAAGTAGATGCAGGCGGTGAGGGGCACCAGCACATAGGAGCCGATGCCGAAGATGTTCACGATGAACATGACCACGGTGCTGCTGATCATGGCGATGAGGAAGCCGATCATCAGGGAGTTGGGGCCATAGGGGTAGATCATGGGGATGTCCAGGGCGGGCACCGCGCCGGGCACCAGCTTCTTGGAGATGCCGGTGAAGGCGGGGATCAGCTCGGACATCATCAGCCGGCAGCCCTGGAGCAGGATCAGCAGGCCGGCGCCGAAGCGCATGCCGTTGGTCAGCACGAAGGTGAACACGTCGCTGCCGTAGATCTCGGCGCGGGCCTGGGGCCCGATGACGATGGCCATGACCGCGTACACCACGATCATCAGCAGGCCGGTGGTCAGGGTGGTGTCACGCAGGAAGTCCAGCTGCTTGGGGAACTTGACGCTCTCCATGCTGGGGCTCTCCTTCTTGGACAGCTTGGCGGACAGCTGGCCCACCCGGGCGGCCAGGAAGCACCAGACAGTGCCGGAGTGGCCCACGGAGAAGTCGAACTTGCCGGTCAGCTTGATCATGTCCTTCTTCAGCAGCATGGGGGTGATGGTGGTGGACAGCAGATAGCCCACCACGGCGAAGATGATGCAGGGCACGCCGGTCAGGCCGAAGCCGGTGCCCAGGCCCAGCCACAGCATGGAGAAGAACATCATCATGTGGCCGGTCAGGTAGACGGTCTTGAGGGGAGTGAAGCGGGCCATCAGCAGGTTGATGAGGAAGCCAACGACCATGACGATGCCGATCTGGGCGCCGTGGGTGCCCAGGAAGACGCCGTAGTCCGCCAGGGGGGCGCTGCTCTCGGCGTGCACCATGGAGCTGAAGGCGCTGGCCAGGGGCGTGATGGACGCCTGGATGATATCCACGCCGATGAGCAGCACGAAGCAGCCCAGCATGGTCTTGAAGGTGCCCTTGATCACGTCGTTGAAGGGCTTTTTCTGAAGCAGCAGGCCCACCAGGGCGATGATGGAAATGAAGATAGCGGGGGACTGAAACAGGTTGGAAATGTAGGAAACGATAGTTTGCAGCACTTGCATGGCGATCTCCCTTTCTTTGTTACTTGGGTCTCGTTACTCCAGCAGCTTGCGCGCCGCGGGGACGGCGATCTCGGTCAGCAGCTTCTTGTCCAGGAAATCATGGACCTCCACCACCGGGGACGTGGTCCCGGCCTGAAGCTGATCGTGGAACTCCGCGGAGGTAAAGAAGATGTCGGCTCTCAGGCCGGCGGCGCTGGTGATGTCGCAGGGGGTGACCTCGGCGTCGATGCCGGCCTCCTGGAACACGTCGTCCAGCTGCATCTTCAGGATCAGGCTGGTGCCCAGTCCGTAGCCGCATACACAGATCACGTTCAGTTTTTTCATTTGCATTTCACCTCCTCGCTGTTCGGATGCTGGTCGCTTATCAAACACAGGTCCGGCACGCCGGTCCCATTGTGTTCACTCCTCTGACAGGTATCGCTGAAGGTCCTCCACCGTGTCCATCTCCGCCATGCGCTGGAGGAAGCCGGGCCGGATGATGAGCTTGGCGATCTCCTTCATCACGGTCAGGTGGTGGTCCGCCCGGCGGGCCGCCAGCACGAAGAGCACGGACACCGGGTCGTTCTTTTTGTGGCCGAAGGTCGCGGGCTCAGCCAGGGTGATCATGCTCACGCAGTCCTCCCGCACCAGCTCGCTGGGGCGGGCGTGGGCAAAGGCGATCCCCGGCGAGATCACGATATAGGGCCCCATCTCATTCACCGCCTGGATCATCTGGTCCACATAGCGGGGGTCCACCAGACCCTGCTTCACCAGCAGGTCTCCGGCCAGGCGGATCGCCTGATCCTTGTCCGCGGCCCTCTGCTTGACCGCCATGGTATTTTCGTTCAGGAACTGCGTCAGCATCTTCCATCCTCCTCAATGCCTCTGGGGCGTCGGCCGCCCGTATGCTCACATTGTAGCAAACGTCAGCCGGAGCACAAGTCCAAACTTTGTCCCTCCCCATCCACGAAAATTGATGTTCCAACCAAATTGTTATATTTTTCACGACGGTTTTTGTGCACTTCGCTCGGTTCGCATTTTCTCACTTTAGCGAGAAGTCACAATCCCCGCCGCCCCTCCCCCGGGCGGGGGACCCTCCGGCCGCCGATTTTTCCGACAGTCCGCGCCCCGGCAGAGCTTTCCCCACGTTGCTTTTTCCCCTTCCGCCTGCTATGATGGCGGTACATAAGGAAAGGAGTGCTTTGCCCATGGACCTCATCTGTGCCGCCGTCCTGCTCAGCCGGGACTGGGATCTGCTGCCCCGGGACCGCAGCGGCATCACCGGCACCGGAGATCTGGCCGCCCTCCCCTATCAGATCAGCTCCTACAGCGAGGCCGCCCTGGAGTACGCCCTGCGGCTGAAGGACCAGGCGGCCGCCGCCGGCCATGCCCCCGCCCTTCTGGCGGCGGTGCTGGCCCCGGAGCTGCCGGAGGTCCTGCCCCAGAATCTGTACGCCGTGGGGGTGGACCGGCTGGTCCACCTCCCCGTCCGGGAGGAGACCCTCTTCTCCCCCCAGGACTGCGCCGCCCTGCTGGCCGGGCTGTTCGCCCCGCTGGGGCCCGATCTGGTGCTCACCGGCTGTCAGGACAGCACCGTCTGCGGCGCGGAGGCCGGCATCCTGCTGGCCCGGCGGCTGGGACTGCCCTACTACGGCCCCCTGGCCGACCTGCGGCTGGAGGGCGGGCGGCTCCGGCTGACCCGCACCCTGTCCCGCTGCGCCCAGGAGGGGACGGCGCCCGGCCCGGCGGTGTGCGCCATGAGCAACTGCGAGCACCCCTATCTCCGCATGGCCACCCTGCGGGAAAAGCTGGCCGTGCTGGGGCGGGAGCCGGAGCGGGCGGAGCCCATCCTTCCCCCGGACTGCGGCCCCCGGCTGGAGTCGCTGGCCCCCAGGCAGGGCGGGCGGCGGTTCCGCTGGCTCCCGGGGGACACGCCGGAGGAGCAGGCCGCCGCGCTGCTGGCGCTGATCCGGGAGAAGGAGGGGACGCCGTGAAGACCGCCATTCTGTTTTTCCGGGATCAGGCCCCCTGCGTCCCGGCGCTGCTGTCCCTGGCCCCCCACGGGGCAGACGCCGTCCTGCTGGACGGCGACGAGCTGCCCCCCCTGCCCCCGGGACTGGGGCGGGTGCTGACCTATTGCGGCCCGGACCCCGCCCGGCGGCTGGACCCCTGGCCCGACTACGCCCCCCTGGCCCGGCAGCTGGCGGAGGAGGGCTACCGGCTGCTCCTGCTGCCCGCCGGGGAGGACGCCGATCTGCTGGCCCCCTCCCTGGCCTGGGCCCTGAACGCCGGCTGCGTCTGCGGCGTCACCGCGGCGGATACGGCGGGCGGCCCCCTCCGGGTGCGCCGGAGGGTGTGCGGCATGGAGCTGGAGGGCCGCTTCGCGCTGCCTGCCCTCCCGGCGGTGCTCACCGTGCAGGTCCGGGGCGGACCGCTCTCCGCCGCCGGCTCCTATGAGCCCATCCCCATCCCCCGGCGGGAGCCCCCTCCGCCGCCGGAGGAATTCACCCTCTCCCCCCGGGGCGAGAGCGGCCTGGCCGACGCCCGGCTGGTGCTCATCGCCGGCCGGGGGGCGGGCGGACAGCTGGACAAGCTGCGCCTGCTGGCCCGGCGGCTGGGGGGACAGGTGGGGGCCACCCGCCCCGTGGTGTTTGAGGGGCTGGCTCCCGTGGAGGAGCTGGTGGGGGCCTCCGCCGCCGTGCTGTCGCCGGAGGTCTGCGTGGTCTTCGGCGCCTCCGGCTCCGCCGCCTTTCTGGTGGGGGTGGAGCGCAGCGGCACCCTTGTGGGCGTCGACCTGAACCGGGACGCGCCCCTCTTTGCCAACTGCGACTGCGGCGCGGTGCAGGACTGTGCCCCCCTGCTGGACGCGCTGCTGAATCTGACGGAAAAGGAGGATCCCCATGCAATGGGAAATCTGTGACGCCCGCTTTGACTCCTACCTGCGGGACGAATCCCGCCGCATCGGCCATTTTGACGCCATCTGCTTCCCCGCCGATCCCGACCAGCTGCGGGAGGCCCTGGCCGACTGCGCCCGGGACGGCGTGCCCGTCACCGTACAGGGAGCCCGCACCGGCATCGCCGGGGCCGCCGTCCCTCTGGGCGGGCGGGTGATCTCCACGGAGCGGCTCACCGCCCTCCGGCTGGAGGGCGATCTGCTCACCGCCCAGTGCGGCGCGCGGCTGTGCGACATCCGCGCCGCCGCCCGGTCCGCCCGGCTGTGCTTCCCCCCCGACCCCACGGAGGACAGCGCCGCCATCGGCGGAGCCTTCGCCTGCGCCGCCTCCGGCCCCAACTGCCTGCGGTACGGGGACGTGTCCCGCCATGTGGAGGGCCTCTCCCTCCTGCTGGCCGACGGGCGGCGCTGGACCCTGCGGCGGGGGGAGTACGTCTTTGACGCCGCCGGCTGCCCGCTGCCCGGCGGCGGACGGCTGGAACTCTCCGCCCCCCTCCCCCCCGCCGGGACGCCCCGCTGGGGCTTCGCCCCCACCGAGGGGACCGACCTCATGGACCTGTTCTGCGGCAGCCAGGGGACGCTGGCCGTGATCAGCGAGCTCACCCTGCGGCTGGCCCCGCCGCCTCCGCCCGCCTGGGGCCTGCTGCTCTTCTTCGGGGAGGAGGGCAGCGCCCTGCGCTTCGCCCGCCGCCTGGCCGAGGCCCGGCAGGAGGCCCTCTCCGTGGAGTATCTGGACGGCGCGACCCTGGCCCTGATCTCCGCCGCCCGGGAGACCTCCTCCCAGCTGGCGGGCCTGCCCGCCTTCCCCGCCCGGCAGGCCGCCGCGGTGTACACCGAGCTCTGCCTGACCCCCGGCCCCGATATGCAGGCCGCTCTGATGGACTGCCTGACCCTGTTTGACGACTGCGGCGGCCGGGAGAGCGACACCTGGGCCGCCTCCGGCGAGGCCGAGCTGGCCAGGCTGCACCTGCTGCGCCACGCCGCGGCGGAGTCGGTGAATCTCCGGCTGGACCGCCTGCGGCAGAGCGACCCCGCCCTCACCAAGCTGTGCGCCGCCTACCAGACCCCCCTGGAGCGCATGGAGGAGGCGGCCG
Organism: Anaerovibrio sp.; assembly: GCA_963647775.1. GTDB lineage: Bacteria > Bacillota > Clostridia > Oscillospirales > Oscillospiraceae > Enterenecus. The sequence goes on along the minus strand of CAVJBM010000197.1, from coordinate 4,684 downwards.
CCGCCTACCGGGCCGGCCTGGACGCCGCCGGCATCTGCGGCGCCGTGTTCGGCCACGCCTCCGTGGGCAGGCTCCACATAAATCTGCTGCCGGAGCGGGCGGAGCAGCTGCCCGCGGCCGCCGCCCTGCTGGACCGCTGGGCCGGTCTGGTGCGGGACCTGGGCGGCCAGGCCCTGGCGGAGAACGGTGCGGGCAAGAACCGGCTGGACCTGTTTTGCCGCTGGGCCCCCGCCGATCAGCTGGCGGCCATGGCCGAGATCAAGGCCCAGCTTGACCCGGCGGGGCTGCTGGGCCCCGGCAATCTGCCGGAATTCCACACATCAAATGAATCGGGAGGTACTCTGTTATGATCGACCGCCGTGCGCTGCTGGACCCCATCAGGCTCTTCGTGCTGGACATGGACGGCACCTTTTATCTGGATGAGAACATCATCCCCGGCTCCCTGGACTTCATCCAGAAGGTCCGGGACACCGGCCGCAGCTTCCTCTTTTTCACCAACAACTCCTCCCGCACGCCGGAGAAGTACATGGAGCGCCTGGCCCGCATGGGCTGCCCCATCGGCCGGGAGCAGATCATGACCAGCGGGGACGTGACCATCCGCTACCTCAAGGCCAATCACCCCGGCAAAACCGTATACCTCATGGGCACCGAGTCCCTGCGGGGCAGCTTTGCCGACGCCGGCATCCCCCTGGTGGAGGACGAACAGCCCGACATCGTGGTGGCCGCCTTCGACATGGAACTCACCTTCCACAAGCTGGAGCGGGCCTGCACCTACATCCGCCGGGGGGCCCTGTTCCTGGCCACCCACCCGGATGTGAACTGCCCCACCGCCGACGGCTTCATCCCCGACTGCGGGGCCTTCTGCGCCGCCATCACCCTGTCCACCGGGGCCAAGCCCCGCAGCCTGGGCAAGCCCAGCGCCGAGACGGTGGACATGGTGCTGGACCAGACCGGCTTCCGCCGGGAGGAGGTGGCCTTCGTGGGGGACCGGCTGTACACCGACGTGGCCGTGGGGGTGAACAACGGGGCCAAGGGCCTGCTGGTGCTCTCCGGCGAGACGAAGGAGGCCGACATCCCCGCCTCCCCCGTCCAGCCCGACGGGGTGTTCCGAGATCTGAAGGAGATGTCCCTCTACCTCTGAAGCAGCCGCCCGGAACGGGGAGACGTTTCGGGACGGAGCGGGCCTTCCTCAGGCAGCGCGCGGCGCTTCTGCGCCGCGCGCGTTTTTTTTGCTTGACATGGGCCGCCTTTTGCTTTATTATAAAACACACGTTGCAAAACATCAGTTTTATTTCAAGGAGTGAGACTATGCCCCCCAAGCCGAAATTCACCAGGGAGGAGATCGTGGCCGCCGCGCTGGACATCGTGGCCCGGAAGGGGCCGGAGGCCCTCACCGCCCGGGAGCTGGGCCAGGCCCTGGGCTGCTCCCCCCGGCCCATCTTCACCGTGTTCCGCGGCATGGACGAGCTGCAGGCGGCGGTGCGGGCGGCGGCCATGGCCCGCTTCGAGTCCTACGCCCACCAGGACCTGCCGGACACGCCGCCCTTCAAGCGGGTGGGGATGCAGATGGTGCGCTTCGGCGTGCAGGAGCCCAAGCTGTACCAGCTGCTGTTCATGCAGGAGAACCGGGACGCCGTCAGCTTTGACGACGTGTTCGGCGGCCTGGGGACCACGGCGGAGCGCTGCATCGACGCCCTCTGCGGCAGCTACGGCCTGGGCCGGGCGGAGGCCCGCGCCCTGTTCGAGGCGGTGTGGATCTACACCTTCGGCGTGGGGGCCCTGTGCGCCACGGGGATGTGCCGCTTCTCCGAGGAGCGGCTCAGCCAGATGCTCACCACGGAATTCCGGGCCATGATGCTGCTGGCGAAATCCGGCGGCCTGGACGGCGGCGGGAGGTGACGGCAATGGATCTGAACACCGCGGGCCTGGGGCCCTTTCTGGACGGGCGGGGCGCTCTCACCGCGCTGCCCGCCAAGCACAGGAAAAAGCTGGCCGCCCTCTGGTATCTGGCGGGCAAGGCGGAGCCGGGCCGGTCCTACACCGAGGGCGAGATCAACGACCTGCTGGACCGCTGGACCGCCTTTCACGATCCGGCGGCCCTCCGCCGGGAGCTGTACAACAAGCGGCTGCTGGACCGGACGGCGCCCGGTACTGGCGGGCGGCGGAGCTGCCCCCGCTGGAGGAGTTCATCGCCCGAAATCTGAGAATTTTCGGCCCGCGCAACCGGCAGTTGACGGATTTGACAGTCAACTTGCTGGTGCGCAACCGAAAAATCGCCTATTCTCCTGTCATCAGCGGCGCGGCTGCCGCGCCGGAATCGAGGAGAAATTTATCATGATCCTTGCGGATAAGATCATCAGCCTGCGGAAAAAGGCGGGCTGGTCCCAGGAGGAGCTGGCCGAGCGGCTGGGGGTCACCCGGCAGTCGGTGTCCAAGTGGGAGGGGGCCCAGTCCGTCCCCGACCTGGATAAGGTGCTTCAGATGAGCCGCCTGTTCGGCGTCACCACGGACTACCTGCTGAAGGACGAATTTGAGGAGGTCCAGTCCGCCCCGGAGGAGGAGTGCGCTCCCCTGCGCCGCGTGACCATGGAGGAGGCCGCCCGCTACCTGGACCTGCGCCGGGCCGCCGCGCCGAAAATGGCCCTGGGCACCCTGCTGTGCGTGCTCTCCCCCGTGTGCCTGATCCTGCTGGCCGTGCTCAGCGACCTCTGGCCCAATCGGGTCGCGCCCAACACCGCCGCCGGCGTGGGCCTGTGCGTGCTGGTGGTGCTGGCGGCGGGGGCGGTGGCCCTGTTCCTGTCCTGCGGGGCGGCGGCCCGGGACTTCGCCTTTCTGGACGGCCCCTTTGAGACCGAGTACGGCGTGGCCGGCATGGTGCGGGACCGGCGGCAGAAGTTCGCCCCCGCCTATACCCGGCTGAACACCGCCGGCACCCTGCTGTGCATCCTGTCCGTGCTGCCCCTGTTCGCCTCCCTGTGCATCCGGGGGGCCTCCGACCTGATGAGCGTGGCGGCGGTGTGCCTGCTGCTGGTCATCGCCGGGTGCGGCTGCTTCCTCTATGTCTACGCCGGCACCCGGCAGGCCGCCTTTGACCGCCTGCTGGAGGAGGGGGACTACACCCAGCGGCGCAAGCACCGCCAGAACCTCCGCCGCACGGTCAGCGTGCTCTACTGGCTGGTGGTCACCGCGGTCTTTCTCATCTATACCTTCGGCCCCTCCGGCAACGGTCAGCCCCAGTCCAGCTGGATCATCTGGGCCGTGGGCGGCATCCTGTATGCGGCGGTGATGATGCTCCTGCGGCTGCTGGAGCAGCGGAAATAAGGAGGCTCCTATTATGAAAAAACGACTGACCGCCCTGGCCGGCGCTCTGGCCCTCTGCCTGCTGCTGGCGGGCTGCGTCCGCTCCGGCCCTATCGGAGAGCTGATCGACCTCATCGGCGACCAGTATCCCGACGCCGAGCGCTACTCCGTGGGGGAGTTCTCCCTCCCCGCCGCCGACGTGGATGAACTGGTCATCTGCTGGCGGGCAGGCCGGGTGGAGTTGGTCCAGACGGAGGACGGCGTCCTCTCCGCCAGCGAGAGCGGCCCCATCGCCAGCGAGGACGAGGCCCTCCGCTGGCTGCTGGACGGGCGCACGCTGTACATCCAGTTCTGCGCCCCCGGGGCCCGCATCCGCACCAGGGCGGAGACCAAGCACCTGCGGGTGGACCTCCCGGCGGGGCTGGACCTGACGGTGAACACCACCTCCGCCGACGTGCTGGCCGACCGGCTGGACCAGCGCTCGCTGTCCGTCTCCGCCTTCTCCGGCGGCCTGCTGTTGGGCAGCGTGACGGCGGACCGGATCGAGCTGAGCACCAGCTCCGGGGATCAGCTGCTGGCCGGCGTCGCCGCCGGCGCCCTGTCCATGGATTCCACCAGCGGCAGCCTGACCGTCTCCGGCAGTGCCGACCTATCGGGCGAGCTCCGCTGCGGCTCCACCTCCGGGTCCGTGGACCTGCGGGGCGTGAGGGCGGGCTCCGTCGCCGCGGCCACCGCCAGCGGCGGCGTCCTGCTGGAGCTGCTCCGCTGCCCCGATCTCTCGGTGGACACCACCAGCGGCACGGTGAAGCTGGCCCTCCCCGCCGGGGGCGCCGCGTTGGAGTACGCCACCTCCAGCGGCAGCCTGCGCACCGGCCTGCCCTACTCCGCGGACGGCGGCGTGCTCTGCTTCGGCAGCGGAGAGAGCCGCGCGGCCGTGACCACCACCAGCGGCAGCCTGTACATCGCGGAGACCGTGGAATAAGAAGGAGAATTTTATCATGCTGAACATCCAACACCTGACCAAGGTCTACGGTGAAAAAAAGGCCGTGGACGACCTGACCCTCCACATCGCCCCGGGGGAGATCTACGGCTTCATCGGCCACAACGGCGCGGGCAAGACCACCACCCTCAAGTCCGTGGCGGGCATTCTGCAATACGACTCCGGCTCCATCACCGTGGACGGCATGGACCTGGCCGCCGAGCCCATCGCCTGCAAGGCCCGCATGGCCTACATCCCCGACAATCCGGACCTCTACGACTTCATGACCGGGATGAAGTTCCTGAACTTCATCGCCGACATATTCGGCGTCAGTGCCGCGGACCGGCAGGAGCGCATCCGCCGCTACGGGGATCTGTTCGAGCTCACCGGCGACCTGGACCAGCC
>CAVJBM010000196.1:0-13953 GCA_963647775.1 Anaerovibrio sp. | reverse complement strand
TCCACCTACTCCACCGGCACCGAGCCCAACCGCCGCACCGTGGTGGCCTACGACCCCTCCAAGCAGTAAGAACTTCAAAAGGGACCGGCGGATCATCCGCCGGTCCCTTTTCCTTTGTGGAAGCGTCAAGAAAAAAACTCTGGCCTAATCGGGAAAAATCAGTTATAATATATTGATTCGATTTTGAAGGAGGAGCCGGTATGAAACTCATCATCGCCATCGTCAACCGGGACGACGCCAAGGCCGTCACCCAAAGCCTGTCCGCCAACGGGTATTCCTCCACCCGCCTGGCCTCCGCCGGCGGCTTCCTGCTGGCCAACAACGCCACCCTGCTCATCGGCGTGGAGGAGGAAAAGGTCCAGGGCGCCATCGACATCATCCGCCAGTTCTCCCACAGCCGGAAGGAGCTGATCCCCGTGTCCGCCAACAGCGAGCTGGGCACCGCCTTCGTCAACGCCGCGCCGGTGGAGATCACCGTGGGCGGGGCCACGGTCTTTGTGGTGGACGTGGAGCGGTTCGAGCACCTGTGATGGACCTGCCGGAGACCCTCTCCCACGCCTATCTCATCACCGGCGGCAGCGGGGAGAGCCGGGCGGCCTACGCCCGGAGGCTGGCGGCGGCCTACCTGTGCGAGGGGGAGCACCCCCCCTGCGGAAAATGCCGCCACTGCCGCAAGCTGGCCGTGGGGGCCCACCCGGACTTTGTGGAGGTGGGCCTGCCCGCCGACAAGCGGGAGATCGGCGTGGAGCAGGCCCGGACCATCCGGGCCGACGCCTATGTCATGCCCAACGAGGCCGCCCGGAAGGTCTTTCTCATCGACCCGGCGGACGCCCTCAATCCCGCCGCCCAGAACGCCCTGCTGAAGGTGCTGGAGGAGGGCCCGGCCTACGCGGCCTTCCTGCTGGCGGCGGAGCAGCCCGGCAGACTGCTGGACACCATCCGCTCCCGCTGCGAGCAGATCAATCTCCCCCCGGAGGAGGAGCAGCCCGACCCCGCCCTGCTGGCCCGGGCGGAGGAGCTGGCACAGCTGCTGCTCACCGGGGACGAGCTGACGGCGGCGGAATATCTGGTGGGCCTGGAGCAGGAAAAGCTGAAAAGCGGCGACCTGGCCGCCCTCCTCCGCCTGACGGAGGGCCGGGTGTCCGCCCGGCTGGCCGCCTGCCCCCGGCGGGGGGCACAGGTCCTGCGGGCCCTCAAGACCTGCCGGGACAACAGCGTTTACAATCCCGGCCCGGGGCACACCCTGGGCTGGCTGACGGCGGAGCTGTTCCGCTGATTTGACACGAAGGAGGGTGTGACACCCCATGACTGAGATCATCGGCGTCCGGTTCAAGGACGGCGGCAAGCAGTATTATTTCGACCCCGGCGGGAAAAAGGTCACCAAGGGCCAGCGGGTCATCGTGGAGACGGGCAAGGGCCTGGAATACGGCGTGTGCGTCCGGGGCAACAGCCAGGTGGAGGACGAGCTGGTGGTCCAGCCCCTGCGGCCCATGGTGCGCTTCGCCACCCAGCAGGACGAGAAGCAGATCACCGAGAACCACCGCCGGGAGAAGGAGGCCATGCGCATCTGCCAGCAGCTGGTGGAGCGCCACGGCCTGGACATGAAGCTGGTGCAGGTGGAGTACAGCTTTGACGGCAGCAAGATCATCTTCTTCTTCACCTCCGAGGGCCGGGTGGACTTCCGCGCCCTGGTGAAGGATCTGGCGGGCATCTTCCGCGCCCGCATCGAGCTGCGGCAGATCGGCGTCCGGGACGAGGCCCGGATGCTGGGCGGCCTGGGCATCTGCGGCAAGCCCTTCTGCTGCCACCAGTTCCTGGACGAGTTCCAGCCCGTGTCCATCAAGATGGCCAAGACCCAGAACCTCTCCCTCAACCCCACCAAAATCTCCGGCACCTGCGGGCGGCTCATGTGCTGCCTGAAGTACGAGCAGGACGCCTATGAGGACGCGGTGAAGCGCTGCCCCCGGCAGGACTCCTTTGTGGAGTGCCCCGACGGCGTGGGCAACATTACCGCCGTGAACCTCCTGCGGGAGCAGGTGAAGGTCCGCCTGGAGAGCAGCGACGAGCAGCCCAAGACCTACCGCGCCTGCGAGATCCGGGTGGTGCGCAGCGGCAAGGGCAAGCGGCCGGAGGACTACGTGGCTCCCCCCAAGGCCGAGTTGGAGAAGCTGCGCTTTGTGGACCCGGAGGCCGACCGCCGGCCCCGGAAGCTGGGGGACATGGACGACCTCTCCCTCCGGCTGGAGCAGTACCTGGGCGACAGCAGGGACCCCGCCCAGGAGGAGAAGAAGTCCGGCGGGCGCCGCCGCCATCGGGGCGGCCGGGGCAAGGGCGGCGCAGGCCAGCCCCAGGCCCCCGCGCCCGAGGCGCAGGCCCCCGCCAAGCGGGAAAAGCCCCCCGTGAAGGCCCAGCCCCCCCGGCAGAAGCCGGCCCCCCAGCCCCAGGCGCAAAAGCCCAAGCCCGCCCCCGCCGGGGAGTCCAGGCCCGCCGCCGAGGGCGAGAAGAAGCCCAATCCCCACCGCCGCCACCGGCCCCGCCGCCGGGGCCCCAGGCCCGAGGGCGGCTCCCCCGGGCCGCAGCAGGGCTGAGCGCGGCAGAAAATTGAACGGAGCGCGTTTTGCGCGGAAATTTCAGGCCCCCGCCCTGCGGCGGGGGCCTGCTCATCAAGGAGGAAGCCCCATGTTCCGACCCATGAGAAGGATCAAGCAGGCCCTGCCGCCGGAGAAATGCGCGGAGGTGCTGGCCGCCGCGCCCCGGGGCGTCCTCTCCCTGCTGGGGGACGGCGGCTACCCCTACGGCGTCCCCATGGATCACTGGTACTGCCCGGAGAACGGGAAGCTCTACTTCCACTGCGCCAAAACCGGCCACAAGCTGGACGCTATGGCTGCCTGCGGCAAGGTGTCCTACTGCGTGCTGGACGAGGGCTATCGCAGGGACGGCCAGTGGCCCCTGTATTTCAAAAGCGTCATCGTCTTTGGCCGGCTGCGGCCGGTGAGCGACCCGGACCTGACCGAGCAGGTCTGCCGGGCCCTCTGCGCCAAGTTCACCGACGACCCGGAGTATCCGGCGCGGGAGCTGCGCACCTCCGGCGCGGCGGTCCTCTGCCTGGAGCTGACCCCGGAGCACATCAGCGGCAAGCTGGTGAAGGAATCGTGACAAACCGTGGCCCCCGGCGGAAATTTTCGCCGGAGGGCCGCTTTTTTTGCGGAAGTGAAAACGATCCCCCTTGCTTTTTCGGCGCAAACACGCTACAATGAATTGTCAACTTGACAGTAAGGAAGGGGGGCTTCCCATGACCCGGGAGGAAGCATTTGAATTTTTAGACCGCACCGCGCGGGGCCTGGCGGAGATGTTCGGCTCCTCCTGCGAGACGCTGGTCAACGACATGGATGTGCCAACCCATCCGATTTTGTCTATCTACAACGGCCACGTGTCCGGCCGCCGGGTGGGGGACACCACGGTCATCACCGGCACCGACCTGGCCCTGGATGCCGAGGCCGTGGTCAGCGACCAGGTGAACATGGCCGCCACCACCCCCGAGGGGCGCAAGACCAAGTCCTCCACCTTCCACCTCATCACCGACGATTTCAACCTGGCTCTGGGCATCAACTTCGACTACACCTCCCTGGCCGCCGCCGACCGCATCCTCACCGACCTGATGAGCGTCCGGTCCGACCTGCAGTCCGCCCTCTGGCAGGACCAGGACTCCCGCCAGCTGGCCGACCTGTTCGAGCGGTGCCTGGCCGCCACGGGCAAGACCGTGGAGACCATGAGCAAGGACGACCGGCTGAAGATGATCGCCCTGCTGGAGCAGCACAACGCCTTCTCCTTCCGCAAGTCCGTCCCCTACGTGGCCAAGCACCTGGGGGTGTCCCGCTACACCATCTACAAGTACCTGGGCGAGGTGTCGGAGCAGGGCGGCGAGACCTGAACACGACGACAAAGGGGGCCGTCCCGCACGGCCTCTCTTTTGTCGGCCCCGCCAGTTGTATTTGGCGGCGGCGCGTGGTATACTATCGCAATAACAAGAAAAATTCTTGATAGCAGGAGGCTGAACTATGGACATTACCAGCGATATCCGGTATCTCGGCGTCAACGACCATGTGACCGACCTGTTCGAGGGGCAGTACCCCGTGCCCAACGGCATGGCCTACAACTCCTACCTCATCCTGGACGAGCAGACCGCCGTGCTGGACACGGTGGACGCCCGCTTCAGCGAGGAGTGGCTGGCCAAGGTGGACGCCGCCCTGGGGGAGCGCAGGCCGGACTACCTCATCGTCCAGCACATGGAGCCCGACCACTCCGCCGGCATCATGGAGTTCCTCACCCTCTACCCCGACGCGAGGGTGGTGGCCAACGCCCGCACCTTTGACATGATCCGCGGCTTTTTCGGCACTGATCTGGAGGGCCGCCGGGTGACGGTGGCCGACGGCGGCACCCTCTCCCTGGGCCGGCATGTGCTGCACTTCGTGTTCGCCCCCATGGTCCACTGGCCGGAGGTCATGTTCACCTATGACAGCACGGACAGGGTCCTCTTCTCCGCCGACGCCTTCGGAAAGTTTGGCGCGCTGGACGCGGACGAGCCCTGGGACGACGAGGCCCGCCGGTACTACATCGGCATCGTGGGCAAGTACGGCGCCCAGGTGCAGGCGGTGCTGAAAAAGGCCGCCGCCCTGGACATCGGGACCATCTGCCCCCTCCACGGCCCGGTGCTCACCGGCGATCTGAGCCGCTGTCTCGCCCTGTATGATACCTGGTCCGCCTACCGGCCGGAGGAGGACGGGGTGGTCATCGCCTGCGCGTCGGTCTACGGCCACACCATGGCCGCGGCGGAGCTGCTGGCCCAGGAACTGCGGGCCAAAGGGCAAAAAGCGGTGCTCTATGACCTCTGCAGGGCGGACCTCTCCCTGGTGACGGCGGAGGCCTTCCGGTACAGTAAGCTGGCGCTGGCGTCCATCACCTACAACGGCGACGTGTTCCCGCCCATGCGGGAGCTCCTCCGCCATCTGACGGAGCGGGGCTTCCGCGGCCGGACGGTGGGCCTGGTGGAGAACGGCTCCTGGGCGCCCCAGGCTGCCCGCGTGATGAAGGCGGCGCTGGAGCCCTGCAGGGATCTGACCTGGGCCGAGCCGGCAGTCACCGTCCGCTCCGCCCTGACGGAGGAAGACCGGGCCGGGATCGCCGCCCTGGCGGAGCGCCTGGCTCGCTGAAAAAGCAAAGCAGAACGCCCCGCGCTGTCCTGTGGACAGCGCGGGGCGTTTTTTGTACTGAAAAAGTCTCACAGAGCTCGCCGCCGCTGCGGCGAAGAGATCGAGATCTGTTTTCCGCCGTGACAGGTGCGCGGCGGAAACCTCTGCTCAGGCCGCACGGGTGCAAACGCAACGAGTGCGCGCCGCGGACTGCGTTCCTCGAAAACGACCTTTGCTTTTGAGGATTTAGGCGAAGGGGCTGCCGGGCACGAGCCCGCTTTTCAGCGGGCTGCGCTCCTGGGGGAAAGGGGTCAGGGTGACCGGCGCGGGGCCGCCCTTTCCCGCCCGCTCCACGGCATTGCGTATCGCTTCCTCCTCGGCCAGGCGTTTGGCTTCCTCTTCGGCCTGCCGGCGGGCTTCCTCCTCAGCCAGCCGTTGGGCTTCCTCTTCAGCCTGACGCTTGGCCTCTTCTTCGGCCTGCCGGCGGGCTTCCTCCTCGGCCTGCCGACGGGCTTCTTCCTCAGCCTGGCGCTTGGCCTCCTCCTGCGCGGCAAACACGGCGTGCCACGGGTTTTCCGCCCGGGGGTCCGTGGGGTCCCAGCCGCTGTTGGGGTCGGCGGGGTCCAGGAAGGGCACCAGCTTCTCCGGCCGGCCCAGGGGATCGTCCGCGGCGGTGCCGTCGAAGATCTCCACCTTGGTGCCGGCGACGCAGTTCTCATAGATCCACTTGGCGTCGATGGTCTGGAGCCGCACGCACCCCAGGGACGCGGGACTGCCCAGGTCGTTGTACTCCTGAGCCATCAGGGTGCTGGGGTCCTTGGCCTTGTAGCACACCGAGTGGAACAGGTAGTTCCCCTTGAACTGGCTGATATACTGGCCGTAGCTGTTGTCGAACATCTTCACCCACAGGGGCCGGTAGCCCGTGAGGGTGAAGGTCCCCGTGGGGGTGAGGCCGCGGCCGGCCTTGCCCACGGAGCAGATCATGGCCTTGAAGGGCTCCCCCCTGCCGCCCTGGGCGTCGGTGCGGTAGATGGTGACGGTGCAGGTGGCCCGGTTCACCCGGATATAGTAGGGGGGCACGGTCTTGGCGGCGGCCCCGGAGGTGAGGCACAGGGCCAGCGCCGCCGCCAGCAGGCAGGACAGAACGCGTCTCATAGGCTTACAGCAGGCCCAGGACCCTGGCGCACCGGTCGCACAGCTCGGCGTGGTGGCCGGCGGTGCCGATCTTTACGCTGTGGTTCCAGCAGCGGGGGCACTTGCACCCGGCGGCGGGGGCGACCTTGACGGTCAGGCCGTCGAACTCCTCGCCCTGGTAGCCGCCGCCCTCGCCCTCGGCGGCGGTGACGGCGGACACGATGCAGAGGGCGGCCAGATCCTCCTCGCTCAGGCCCATGGCCTTAAAGGCGTCCCACGCCGGGCCGGCGAAGGTCAGGGTCAGGTCGGCGTCCTGGCTCTTCTTGATGCCCTGCTCGCTGCGGGCCAGCTCCAGGGCCTTGTTCACGTCGTCCCGCAGGGCCATGACCTTGGCCCACTTGTCGGCCTGCTCCTCGCTGAGGGCCAGGGCGGGGTCATACCCGGGGATGTCGTTGAACAGGACGCTCTCGCCGTCGTCATCGGCGGCGTGGGGCATGGCGGCCCAGATCTCCTCGCCGGTGAAGGCCAGAATGGGGGCGATGAGGCGGGTCATGCCGTCCAGAATGTGGTACAGGGCGGACTGGGCGGAGCCGCGCTGGGCGTCGTCGCCGCAGTAGAGCCGGTCCTTGATCACGTCCAGATAGAAGTTGGACATCTCCACCACGCAGAAGTTGTACACAGCCCGGTACACCGCGTGGAACTCGTACCGCTCGTAGGCGGCGCGGGCCTCCCGCACCAGGTCGTTGAACTGGGCCAGGGCCCAGCGGTCCAGCTCCAGCATGTCGGCGGGGGCCACGGGATGGTCGGGATCGAAGCCGTCCAGGTTGCCCAGCATGTACCGGGCGGTGTTGCGGATCTTCAGGTACGCCTGGGACAGCTGCTTGAGGATCTCCGGGGAGATGCGCATGTCCTGGGTGTAGTCGGCGGAGGACACCCACAGGCGGAGCATGTCCGCGCCGTAGTCCTTGATGACCTCGTCGGGGGACACGGCGTTGCCCAGGGACTTGTGCATGGCCTTGCCCTCGCCGTCCACGGTCCAGCCGTGGGTGATGATCTGCTTATAGGGGGCGATGCCCTTGGCGGCGATGGAGGTCAGCATGGAGGACTGGAACCAGCCGCGGTACTGGTCGCCGCCCTCCAGATACACATCGGCGGGATAGGCCAGCTGGGGCCGCTCGTCGGCCACGGCCGCCCAGGTGGAGCCGGAGTCGAACCACACGTCCATGATGTCGGTCTCCTTGGAGAAGTGGGTACCGCCGCACTTGGGGCACTTGAAGCCCTCGGGCAGCAGGTCGCCGGCATCCTTCTCGAACCAGACGTTGGAGCCGTGCTCCCGGAACAGGTCGGAGACCCGGTCGATGGTCTCGGGGGTGACGATGTCGGCGCCGCACCCGTCGCAGTAGAAGATGGGGATGGGCACGCCCCACTTGCGCTGGCGGCTGATGCACCAGTCGCTGCGCTCGGAGATCATGGCGGCCATGCGCTCCTTGCCCCAGGCGGGGTGCCACTGGATGCCGTCGCAGGACTTGACGGCGGCGTCCTTGATGGCCTCCACGGAGCAGAACCACTGCTCGGTGGCGCGGAAGATAATGGGGTTCTTGCAGCGCCAGCAGTGGGGATAGGAGTGGGTGATGCTGGCCTTGGCCAGCAGATAGCCCTCGGCCTCCAGGTCGGCCACCACCATGTCGTTGCCCTTGGCGTAGAACTGGCCGTTGTACCGCTCGTCGGTCATGACGCCCTTGGCGTTCACCGGCACGGGCACGCCGATGTTGGTCTTGCCCGCGGCGTCATAGGCCCGGCAGATGTTGAAGTCGTCCGCGCCGAAGCCGGGGGCGGTGTGGACGCAGCCGGTGCCGGCGTCCAGGGTGACGTGGTCGCCGCACAGCAGCACGGAGTCCCGGTCGAAGAAGGGGTGCCTGGCGGTCATCAGCTCGAACTCCTCGCCCTTCAGGGTGGCCAGCACCGTGCAGGCGGCGTAGTCGATGCCCGCGGCTTTGCACACGCCCTCCGCCAGGTCCTTGGCCAGGACGTACACCTCGCCGTTGGGGGCCTGGAGCAGCACGTAGTCGTACACCGGGTTGACGCAGATGGCCATGTTGCCGGGGATGGTCCACGGCGTGGTGGTCCAGATCACGAAGTACAGCCTGCTCAGGTCGCAGTACTGCCCCAGCCTGCCGTGGTCGTCCCGGACGGGGAATTTCACGAAGATGGTGGTGCAGGGGTCGTCGGCGTACTCGATCTCGGCCTCAGCCAGGGCGGTCTGGTCTGCGGGGCACCAGTACACGGGCTTCATGCCCTTGTAGATGTAGCCCTTCTCGGCCATCTTGCCGAAGACCTGGATCTGCTTGGCCTCGAACTCCGGCTTCAGGGTGATATAGGGGTCGTCCCAGTCGCCCAGCACGCCCAGCCGCTTGAACTGCCCGGTCATCTTGTCGATGTAGCCCAGGGCGAACTCCTTGCACTTGTCCCGGAACTCGGCGGTGGTCATCTCATCCCGCTTGACCTTCTTGTCCTTCAGCACGGCGGACTCGATGGGCAGGCCGTGGGTGTCCCAGCCGGGGACGTAGGGGGCCTGGAAGCCGGTCATGTTCTTGTACTTGACGATGGTGTCCTTCAGGATCTTGTTCATGGCGGTGCCCAGGTGGATGTTGCCGTTGGCGTAGGGAGGGCCGTCATGCAGGATGAACTTGGGCTTGCCCTCGTTGCGGGCCACCATGCGGCGGTAGAGGTCCTTCTCGTAGAAGGTCTTGAGCATCTCCGGCTCCCGCTTGGGCAGGCCGGCCCGCATGGGGAATTCTGTTTTCGGCAGATGGACGGTCTCGTTGTAATCCATGACTTTCTCCTCCTGTGAGTTATATCGAAAGAATATATTACGCAAAGTTTAGAAAACGGGAGGGCGCGGGGATGAAAAGACGCGCCTCCGTCTCCCTGTGAGAGACAAAGGCGCGTAAAACTCCTCTGCGGTACCACTCTCGTTGCCGGCGGAGCCGGCCCCTCGACCGTTCTGTAACGGGAACTCCCGGCGGGAATTACTCTCCTTGCGGATTTCGCCCCGCGGCTCACAGGTGATATTCTCCGGGTCCGTCCGCCGCCCTCGCACCGATCGGGCGGCTCTCTGAGAACGGGGGGACCGGGTACTTCTCCTGCTCAGCGCCATTAACCTCTTTATATTATAGGCGAAAGCTCTGTTTGTCAACCGGAAATTTGGCGAAGGGCGGACAAAACCCGGCCCGCGGGGTCCGCGGGCCGGGGAAATGGGACGATTTACTTCTGAGCCATGGCGGCGCAGTAGGCCAGGGAGCGGAAGGCCACGTCGGCGCCGTCGCTGCGGGAGGTCAGGGCCACGGGGATCTTGGCGCCCACCACCACGCCGCAGGTCTCGGCATGGGCGTGCATCTGCCAGCACTTGACGATCAGGTTGCCCGCCAGCAGGGACGGGGCCACGATGCCGTCGAACTCGCCGCAGAGGGGGCAGTCGTAGTGCTTCAGGCGGGCGGCCTCCTTGGAGAGGATCAGGTCGTAGGCGATGGGGCCCACCAGGTTGCAGTCGGCGATGGGGCGGCTCTCATGCTCGCGCACCAGGTCCCGGGCCTCCAGAGTGTCCCGCATGTGGAAGCTGGGCTCCTCCACCAGGGCCAGCAGGGCGATGTTGGGCTTCTCATCCCCCACCACCTTCAGGGTGTCCACCATGTTGCGGATGATCTCCTTCTTCTGGCGGGGGTTGGGCTCCACGGTGACGGTGACGTCGCCGATGGCGATGAGCTTGGGATACTCCGGCATGGAGACCAGGTCGATGTGGGTCAGCAGCCGGTCGGTGCGCAGGCCGTTCTTCTTGTCCAGCAGGGGCATCAGGAACTCCCGGGTCTGGACGTTGCCGCGCATGAGGATGTCGCCCTCGCCCCGGTTGATGACGTCGATGGCGGTCTGCACCACGGACTCGCCCGCCTGGGTGGTGACCCGGCGATAGGTCCGGTCGGCCAGGCCCAGCTTCTCCAGCAGGGGGTTGACCTTGGCGGCCTCGCCCACCAGGGTGAGCTCGGCAAAGCCGGCGGCCTCCGCCTCAAAAGCGCCCAGCAGGATGTTTTCCGCGTCCGCGCCGGCGATCACCACGCGCTGCCGGACCCCGGTCTGCTTGGCCTTCTCAATGATCTGTTCAAAATTTCTTGTCGCCATATTGAACTCTCCTCTTCTCCTGACGGCTTTTCGTCAGTTCTTTCAACCTACACACGGACAGAATACCATATTTTCACGATTTAGACAAGGGGACGGGTGAAATTTTACGCTCTCCGCTCCGCCCGGAAGGCGCACCAGCCCGCCCGCTCCAGCCGCCTGGTGACGGTAAAGCCGTTGGCGCGGATGGCGGCCTCCACCTCGTCGGCCCGGTCGTCGATGATGCCGGAGGTGAGGAACACCCCGTCCGGCGTGAGGAACTCCCCCGCGGCGGCGGACAGAGGGATGATGACGTCGGCCACGATGTTGGCCAGCACCACCCGATTGCGCCCCGGCTCCAGCCGTTCCGCCAGCCTCCGGTCCCCCAGCACATTGCCCGCCAGCACCGTCAGCCGGTCCCGGCCCACGCCGTTCATGGCGGCGTTCTCGTAGGCCACGTCCACCGCCTTGGGGTCGATGTCCACGCCGGTGACGTGCTCCGCCCCCAGGGCCAGGGCGGCGATGGCCAGGATGCCCGAGCCGCAGCCCAGGTCCAGGGCCCGGCAGCCGGGGACCACGGCGTCCTCCAGCAGCTCCAGGCAGAGCTGGGTGGTGGGGTGGGAGCCGGTGCCGAAGGTGAGGCCGGGGTTGAGGTACAGGGGCACCCGGCCGTCGGGGATATCCCGGCCCCGCATCCACTCGGGCACGATATAGATGCGCCTGCCCACGGGGATGGGCTGGTAATATTTCTGCCAGGAGGTGGCCCAGTCCTCCTCCCGGAGGGAGACGGTCTGGGGCTCGTACTCCTCCAGGCCGGCCAGCACCCGGTTCAGCTGCCGCCGGCCCTCCTCGCTGTCGGGCACGTAGAACTTCACCCGGCTGGCCCCCTTCATCCGGCGGGCCAGATCCTCGTCCACGTAGTCCCAGTACTGGCGGTTCTGCTCCAGAAAGCGGAGGAAGTCCCCCTCCTCCTCCACCACCAGGCCGGTCATGCCGTTGGCGGTGAGCCGGCCGCACACGCCGTCCAGCCGCTCCGCCGGCACGGGCAGGGTCACTTCAAGCCATCGTTCGCTCATGGATAGGCTCCTTTCCAGTGTCAGATGGGCCCTCGGCGGGCGGACAGCTCCCGCAGGGTCACGTCGTATCCCGCCCGCTGGTGGGGCAGCTGGGGCATGGGCTCCGGCAGGGGCCAGCCCTTGATCTCAAATAGCTTTTTGGCCAGCAGGGCCAGGAAGTCCGGATTCTTCACCAGCACGGGGCCGGTGATGTGGGTGGCGTAGAGATTGCCGTCCGCATAGCCCTCCGGGCCGCCCATGCGGTCGTTGCCGAAGCCCAGGCTCAGCCGGTCGAAGAGGGGCTTGTCCACCCCGGCGGTGGTGCTGCACTTGTTCATGAAGCCCACCACGGGGGCGTCCCACAGGGTGCTGTGGGCGATGACGTCCTCCGGCTCCCGCCGGTCGGTCTCCACGGTGGTGAACTCCGTCAGGCCCAGGCCGGGCCAGACCTTCCCCTGCTGGTCGGTGACGCTCTTGCCCAGGATCTCCATGGCGTTGCCGGTGAAGAGGGCTGCGGCCCCCCGGTCCAGGGCCTCCCGCAGGGCGGGGGCGTGGTCCTTCAGGGCCATGAGGGCGGCCTTCTGGGTGCGCTCGGTGCCGGCGCCCAGATAGAGGAAGTCGGCGTCGGAGAAGTCGGGCGTCTCGTCCAGCAGCAGGCGGCGGACGTTCACCTTGGTGCCCATGGCCTCCAGCAGGCGGGTGAGGACGGCCGCGTTGGCCCACTCCCCGTAGAGGGACATGCAGTCGGGATAGAGATGCAGGATGTTCAGTTCCATGTCCGTTCCCTCCTCAGCTCCGCTGGGTCAGGCCCAGCAGCTTGTCCCGGTCGGAGAAGCAGGTGAGCACATACAGGGGCAGGTCCCCCTCGGCCTTCAGCCGCTCCGCCGCGGCGGGGATGCTCTCCTCCGGCACCAGCCGCTCGGCAGGGACGGAGGTGAAGTCGAACCGCATGGCCAGGTCGTTCACGTACCGGCCGCAGAGCCACACCCGCTTCACGTGCTCCGCCGAGAGCAGGTCGAAATTGATGTCCCACAGCCAGCTGGTCTCGCCGGTGAAGTACTTGCGGCTGATGGCGTCCACGATGAGCATGACCTCGCAGTCCTGTCCCTGCCGCAGGACGTAGTCCAGATTGGTGTCGTAGGCCACGGAGTTCTCGTGCTTGGAGGTGAGCAGGGTGCCCTTATGCCCCCCCAGGGTGAAGGTGACCATGCGGCCGTTTTTCAGCACGTAGCTGCTGAGGGTGGCGGCCATTTTCTCCTTGTCGGCGCCGCACAGGGCGCACACCGACCAGGCCGCTAGGATGTTGTACACGTTGTAGATGCTGCGGAAGGCCAGATCGATGGCCCAGCCGCCGTCGATGACCAGCCGGCCCCCGTCCAGGTCCACGGCGGTGACGGCGAAGTCCGGGCGGTGGCGGTGGTGGCCGCAGTTGGGGCACATGTAGTTGCCGATGTGGTGGTAGTGATAGTAGAGGTATTGCAGCTTGCACTTGCAGATGGGGCAGCGCTGGCCGTCGTCATAGACGCCCACGGGCCGGTCGGTGCTGAAGGACTGCTCCTCCATGCCGAACCACACCACCCGCTGCCCCTCGTGCTCCCCGGCGAAGCAGGACACCAGCGGGTCGTCGGCGTTGAGCACCAGGGTGCTCTCGGTGGTGACGGCGGGGAGGATGGACTGGAACACCCACTCCGGGTGGCCGTTGCGGGTGAGCTGATCCCGGTAGAGGTTGGTGATGACGAAGTGGGTGGGCCTGAACCACTTGAAGGTGTGGCGGGCGTAGCGCTCGTCGCTCTCCAGCAGGAGCACGTCGGCGTTCATCCGGCCCTTCAGGTCGCAGTGGGTGAGGATCAGGGTGGCGACCCCCTCGATCTGGTTGGAGCCCTCCTTGTTGTAGACCACCCGTTTGCCGTCGGCGGTGAGCACGGCGGCGATCATCTCCACGGTGGAGGTCTTGCCGTTGGAGCCGGTGACGGCGATGATGCGCTCCGGCAGCTTCACCCGGCCCAGCACGTCGGGGCACACCTTCAGGGCGAACTGTCCGGGGAGGGAGCTCCCCTTCCCCACCAGCCCGCCGACGAAGCGGACCAGCTTGCACAGGAGAATGGCAAGTGTCAGTTTCATAGTTGTTCCTCTTTTCCTTGTTCGGTACTGCGCCTGATGGGATTCTGTCCGCGGGCCGCTTCGCTGGGTTTTATGTTTCTCTGTAGGGGCCGGGTTCCCCGGCCCGTTTGGGGGATTCCGGCCCTGCGGGGCCGGGACGCTCCGCTGGGTTTTATGTTTCTCTGTAGGGGCCGCTGTCCCCAGCGGCCCGCAGGCCAAAAATCCACCCGGCCAGGCGCACGACCGAACGTGGTATAAACCGATTCCCACATCCGCACGAAGCGGACGCGGGGGCGACGCAGAGACAATGCGTTTTACCCCAGCGC
>CAVJBM010000195.1:0-3170 GCA_963647775.1 Anaerovibrio sp. | reverse complement strand
GCACATGCTGGACTGCGCTCCCCTGCTGGACTGCGCCCGGCTCCAGGGCAAGGCCCTCATCGACGTGGGCACCGGCGCGGGCTTCCCCGGCATGGTGCTGAAAATTCTCTGCCCCTCCCTGGAGCTCACCCTGCTGGACAGCCTGCAGAAGCGGCTGGACTGGCTGGACGGCGTGGCCGCCGAACTGGGCCTCACCGGCGTGCGCACCATCCACGGCCGGGCGGAGGAGGCCGGTCTGAACCCCGCCCTGCGGGAGCGGTTCGACTTCGCCAGCGCCCGGGCGGTAGCCGATCTGCGGGTGCTCAGCGAGCTGTGCCTGCCCTTCGTCAGGATGGGCGGTCGTTTTCTGGCCATGAAATCCACCGAGTGCGGCCCGGAGCTGGACGCCGCCGCCCACGCCATCGCCGCCCTGGGCGGCGAGCTGCTGGGCTGTCACGACTACGCCATCCCCCACACCGACGTGACCCACCGGGTGGCGGTCATCGGGAAGCAGGCCCCCACCCCCGCCCGCTATCCCCGCCGCTGGGCCAAGATCCAAAAGGCGCCCCTCTGATTTTCCGCACGGGAGCCCACAAAATTTTTGTGGGAACCTCCCAAACCCGTCTTGCCAACTTTGTGAATTTATGATATGCTTTGAGGAAAGGAGGGCAGACTATGGGTATCTCCATCATGATCACCTCCGGAAAGGGCGGCACAGGCAAGACCTCCCTGACCGCCGGCGTGGCCTCCTGCCTGGCCGCGCTGGGCCATCGGGTGCTGTGCATCGACCTGGACATCGGCCTGCGCAACCTGGACCTGGCGCTGGGCCTGGCCGACCTGGCGGTGATGGATTTCAGCGACGTGATGGAGCATCGCTGCCCCCTGCTCACCGCCGTCACCGCCCACCCGGACATCCGGGGCCTGTACCTGCTCACCGCGCCGCTGGTGCTGGACGATCCGGACCCGGCGGGCTTCAAGGCCCTGGTGGACGACGCCCGGGACTGCTTTGACTTCATCTTTATGGACTCCCCTGCCGGCCTGGGGGGCGGCTTCCAGCTGGCCATGGCCGCGGCGGACCGGGCCATCCTGGTCTCCGCCACCGACCCCGCCGCCCTGCGGGACGCCCAGCGCACCGTGGCCGAGCTGCTCCCCCAGGTGAAGGAGCTCCACCTGGTGATGAACCGGGTGCAGCCCAGGCTGATCCAAAAGCTGCGCACCTCCATCGACTCCGCCATGGACACCGCCGGCCTGCCCCTGCTGGGGGTCGTGCCGGAGGACCCCAACGTCACCGTGGCCGCCGCCGGCGGCCAGCCGCTGATCCTCACCACCTGCCGGGGGGCCGCCCCCGCCTATCTGAACATCGCGCGCCGCCTGCTGGGGCGAAAGACCCCGCTGCTGCGTCTGCGCTGACTCACGACGAAAGGATGATACGATCATGAATATCGCACTGATGAGCCATGACAACAAAAAGGAGCTGATGGTGCAGTTCTGCATCGCATACTGCGGCATCCTCTCCAAGCACACCGTGTGCGCCACCAACCGCACGGGCCACCTGGTGGCGGAGGCCACCGGCCTGCCGGTGCAGCTGTTCCTGTCCCACGCCCACGGCGGCAGCCAGCAGATCGGCGCCCGCATCGCCTATGACGAGATCGACATGGTGCTGTTCTTCAACGACCCCAACTCCGACGAGCTGGAGCGGGATCTGCGCTACATCTCCAGCCTGTGCGACCAGCACAACGTCCCCTTCGCCACCAACGTGGCCACCGCCGAAATGCTCATCCACGGCCTGGCCCGGGGCGACCTGGACTGGCGCACCGTTCTGCGTCCCACCACGCCGCTGAAGGTCTGACCCCAGCGGCGTCACCGCGTTGACGCCGGATGAGTACCGCCCACACCGCCGGACAGAGACGGCCCCCACGGCTGAAAGGGGCCTGCGGCAGGTGCGCGGGAAAGACGCCGGCGGAGCGGGCCCGGAGACGGGCGCGGTCCCCTTCCCGCACCAGAAGGCCAGAGGGCCGGCTCGCCGCCGGCTGAACGTGGGTGGCACCACGGGAGTCTGCTTGCCATGCTCTCGTCCCATACGGCCATGGGATGAGAGCATTTATTTTACCTCAAACACGTCAATTTTTCATTCCGATCTGTAATAAACTATCTTCAAAATACAAGGAGTGATCCCTATGGCCAAACAAAAACCCCGCACGCTCTCCGGCTTTATGGAACTGCTGCCGGAGAAGCAGGTGCAGTTCGACCGGATGCTGGAGCTGCTCCGCCGGTCCTACTCTCTCTACGGCTTCACCCCCCTGGACACCCCGGTGATCGAGGCGTCCGAGGTGCTGCTGGCCAAGGCCGGCGGCGAGACGGAGAAGCAGATCTACCGCTTCACCAAGGGGGATACCGACCTCTCCCTCCGCTTTGACCTCACCGTGCCCCTGGCCAAGTACGTGGCCCTGCACTACGCCGAGCTGACCTTCCCCTTCCGCCGCTTCCAGATCGGCAAGGTCTACCGGGGGGAGCGGGCCCAGCGGGGCCGCTTCCGGGAGTTCTATCAGGCGGACATCGACATCATCGGCGACGGCCGGCTGGACATCGCCAACGAGGCGGAGATCCCCTCCATCATCTACCGGACCTTCACCGCCCTGGGCCTGCGCCGGTTCCAGATCCGGGTGAACAACCGCAAGCTGCTCAACGGCTTTTACGCCATGCTGGGCCTGACGGACAGGTCCGCCGACATCATGCGCACCGTGGACAAGCTGGACAAGATCGGCCCGGACAAGGTGAAGGACCTGCTCATGGGGGAGGAGACTTCCCTCACCGCCGGCCAGGCGGACGAGATCCTGGCCTTCATCGCCATCAAGGGCACCAACGCCCAGGTGCTGACCGCCCTGGAGGGCTACCGCGGCCGGAACGAGGTCTTTGACCTGGGTCTGGACGAGCTGAACACCGTGGTGAAGTACCTGGCCGCCTTCGGCGTGCCGGAGGATCACTTCGCCGTGGACCTCACCATCGCCCGGGGGCTGGACTACTACACCGGCACCGTCTACGAGACCACCATGCTGGATCACCCGGAGGTGGGCTCGGTCTGCTCCGGCGGCCGGTACGACAATCTGGCCGAGTTCTACACCGACAAGCAGCTGCCCGGCGTGGGCATCTCCATCGGCCTGACCCGGCTGTTCTACGTGCTGGGCGAGCAG
>CAVJBM010000194.1:5102-13719 GCA_963647775.1 Anaerovibrio sp. | reverse complement strand
CTACCGCTCCTGCTTTGTTGACGCCATCCGCTGGAACGCGGAAAAAAAGCGCCCCGAGTTCCCCTATCTGAAGGAATGTGCCCAATGCTGCCACTGCGAGGTCTTCTGTCCCCAGCGGGCACTGAAGGTCATTCCGGACTTCGACTGCTGGCGGTTCCCCCGTGACTGCGTCACCACCCGGATCCGCTGAGGAGGCTGCCATGAAAAGAGAAACCTATACCACCGATATCGTGATCGTCGGCGGCAGCATCGCCGGTATGCTGGCCGCTCTCTCCGCCAAGCACGTCGACGCCGGCATCGACATCATCGTCGTGGACAAATACTTCTCCGCCCACGCCGGCAAGGCCACCCGCGGCGGCGGCGTGTTCGACTTTCTCAACGATGTGGACGTCATGGAGTTCATGGACTTCCAGGTCTCCAAGATCGGCATGTACCTCAACGAGCAGGAGGGCACCCACAAGTACTTCAGCAACTTCAACCGCAACGTAGAGTATCTGGAGGAGATCGTGGGCAGGCTGTTTGTCCGGAACGAGGACGGCAGCCTGTACTGGAAGTACCCCAAGGACAACTACAAGCACCCCTGGCGCGCCCTGTCCATGGAGCTGGACTATCTGGTGAAGATCAAGCAGGCCTGCCAGAAGATGGGTGTCCGCTTCATCGACCGGGTGGGCATCGTGGACTTCCACCGGGACGGCCCGCGGATCTCCGGCGCCACGGGCTACCACATCGAGACCGGCGACGAGTACGTGTTCCGGGCCAAATCCGTCGTCATCGCCAACGGCGACCAGAACTACGGCTGCATGCCCATGTGGAGCAGCGCCCGCGGCGAGGGCCTGGCCGCCGCCTGGCGGATAGGCGCTGAGATGACCAACTGCGAGTTCAGCACCTTTTTCCAGTGGGCCAACCTGGGCTTCTTCTTCCCCGTCTCCCGCTGCGAGGATTACATCTTCGACAGGGACGGCGTCAACATCGGCACTCTCTTCCGCACCCCTGTAGAAGCGGACATCGACTCCCGCACTGTGGCGGAATGGTATCTGCGGGCAAAGGACGGCAAGGGTCCCATGCGGTACATCGCGGAAAACCGCAACATCCGCATCACCCCCACCGCCCCTCCGGGCACCCGCCCCCTGGCGGACCGGCTGCGGGGCAGCACCCAGTTCAACTGCCAGATCAACGAGTCCAACGACGAGCTCCACCCCATCCTCATCGGGGAGCAGTCCTGCATCCGGGTGGACACGGGCATGCGCACCAACATCCCCGGCCTCATCGCCACCGGCGACGCCTGCTACTCCGGTAGCCGGGTCATGGGTGCGGTCTGCTGCCCACCGGGCCGGGTGCGCGGCTCCGGCCTGCCCTGGGCCGTCTACTCCGGGCACGAGGCCGGCCTCTCCGCCGCGGAGTACGTGCTGAACACCGGCGCCGCAGGCACCGTGCACGAGGCTGACATCCAGGCCTGCCGCGGCCGCTTCTTCGCCCCCGTGGCCCGCTCCGGCGGCAACAGCAGCGAGGATCTCCGGCTGGAGATCCAGCGCGTCATGGCCTCTATGGGCTACGTGCTCTACTGCGAGGAGAGCCGCCTTCAGGAGGGGCTCGGCGTCGTGCGGGGCATCGAACAGCGGATGGACTATCTCTACGCGGACAGCATCCACGAGGCGTTCAACTGCAACGAGCTGCGCTCCATGGTCACCTGCGCCAAGATGTTCTTCACCGCCGCCCTCCAGCGGAAGGAGTCCCGGGGCTGGTTTTTGCGGGAGGACTACCCGGAGCGGGACGATGCGCAGTGGCTGAAATGGATCGTCCTCACCCGGGCCGCCGACAGTGAGGAGCCCATGGTCCGCTTTGAACAGATCCCCATCCGCTCCTACCCCATCCAGCCGAAGGAGGATGCCTGATTATGTATGAACTGCGCAAACTGACCGCCGCCGAGAGCGCCTCCCCCCTGGCCGCCCTGCTGGACTGCCAGGTCCCTGCCGCGGATCTCTCTCCCTTTGCCCGGCCCCTGCCCGCCGCCGAGGCATTCTATCCCTCCGTGCCGGACGATATCCTCGACCCCACGGAGCGCACCCCCAACGGCTGGCGGCTGCTGGACAACGGCGCGGGCTACCTCACCGTGGAGCAGGACATGCCCGGCGTGACCCTGGAGATGCTCCGGTGGATGATCGCCTGGCAGGGGCTGGAGCCGCTGAACTACTGCGTTCTGGACCCCCTGCACCATCACTCCGCCGCCGTCAGCGACGTGGACCGGGAAAAGCTGCTCTCCCCCGTGGTCTCCAATGAGCACAAGAGCCAGGGCGTCACCCTCTTCACCGTGGAGCAGACAGGCTCCGCCCTGCACGATAACATCACCATGTACCTGAGCCCGGAAAAGATGGGCCTGGACTGCCGGGCCTATTACGCCGGGGACGCCCGCGTCCTGGGCGGCACCTTCATCCGGCAGGACCGGGCGGAAAAGGACCCCGGAAAGAAGTGGGTCGGCATCGTGGCCCACATCGTCGCGCCCACGGAACAGGGCGTGCGGGTGACCACCCGGATGTGGGTGGGCTGCCGGCTGCTACGGGGCGTTGTAAAGCGGCTGGACCGGGTCTCCCTCCAGCCTACCGCTGAGGTGCTCCAGGCTCTGGCCGAGCACACCGCCGCCCAATGGGCCGCCCTGGCCGCCGCCCTGCCGCGGGCCTGGGCCGCCGTGCAGGAGCAAGCGGACTGAATCCCTCCATCGTGACACACAAATGGGCACAGGCTTTTCAAGGCCTGTGCCCATCTTCTCGCTCCCATCGGAAAGCCCGCCCGCGGACCGCGCTCCGCGGGCGGGTCTTTCGTTATGTTTCACAGTCGATCTCGTTCTGATCCAGCAATTCGCAGAGTTTTGCGATGTAGGGGTTGGGCGTTTCGATATTCCACACCAGGGAGATCTTAAAGACATTGTCAAAATCGGAGATGGGGATGTAGCAGATATGCTCCGGCGAGTGCTTTTCCGTATGCTTGGCCAGCACCGCGACCCCCATGCCGCAGGCCACCATCACCAGCAGGCTGGGGATGGACTTGGCGGAGGCCACGATATTCAGCAGGCAGTTGTCCCGCCCCACCAGCGTGTGGGACAGGAGGTTGCGCTCCGTCACCGGCATGTCGATGGAGCTGCGGTTGCGGTCGATGGTGACAAACCGCTCCTGAAGGATCTGCTCCACGGTGACGCTCTCGTACTGGGCGGCCCAGTGCTCCTCCGGCACCACCAGACAGTACCGGTCCTCCGCGATCAGGCGGGACTCCAGCGCGGGATATTTGTTCGCCGCCAGGTCGGAGAGCAGCGCCGCGTCCAGCCGCTTGCTGTTCAGCAGCTCCATGATCTCAAAATAGGTCCCGTCGTACAGCTGGATGTCGATCTCCGGGTACTCCCGGCGCAGGCTGCCCACCAGGCCCGGCAGGGCGCGCTCCGCCGCGCTGCTGGTGAAGCCGATCCGCAGACAGCCGGCGATCCCCTCCTGACAGGCCCGCACGCTCTCCAGCGCCCGGTGATAGTCGTCTACCAGCTTTTTGCAGCGGACCTCAAATTCCTTGCCCGCCGGCGTCAGCTCCACAGAGCGCTTGGTCCGCTTGAGCAGTACACCGCCCACCTCGGATTCCACCACCGCGATGGTCCGGCTCAGCGCCGGCTGCGTCACATGGAGACGGTCCGCCGCCCGCGTGAAATTATGAAGCTCGGCCACCGTCAAAAAGCACATGATCTGTTCGATCGTCATTTCCGCCGATCCCCCTTGTCAAAGCAGCCGCAGGGCGTGCATATCAGAAATAAAGCATTGGCATTTCCGTTTTCCCCGCGGCTCCACTATAATTTCAGTATACCATCCCGATCCGCCGGATGCAACTTATTTTGACATGCAGAGCATACCGATCCGGAAAACCTGTTCATAGGAGGAATTTCAAATGGCGCACTACAACGTGACACAGGACGAGCACGGCTGGACCCACTTTGACTGGCGCATCGACGGCGTCACCGCCGACATGGTGGACTGGCACTGGTCCAATATGGACAAGACCTTCATCCTCTGGCACCCCAAGTCCCACATCCACTTCGACTGGATCGTCCCCACCACCAAAGACCGCTTCATTGGCGCGGTCCACCGCGCGCCGCAGCTGCGCCGGGGCGGCACCTTCAACCCCAACCCGCCCGGACTGCTGTTCGCCGACCCCGCCACCCTGCCCAAGGAGGTGGTGGAGCAGACCATCTATGACCACGCCTGCTTTGTCGACCGGGTGGATCTGGACGAGAACTGGAAGGTCTGCAGCGCCCCGGCCAACGTCTTCCGTCTACACCAGTGGCAGCAGACCGACGCGGGCATCGTGGGCCGCCTCTCCGCCATCAACTGCCACGTGGAGAACATGGAGCAGGAGTTGGAGAAGGGCCAGATCTGGGTGGAGCACGCCGTGGAAGAGGTAGAGAACTACAGCAACTTCCTGGCCGAGATGTACCGCCTGTGGTCCGTGGTCAAGGACCGGCCCGACGTGCACTTTACCCATTCCCTGAAGCTGGTCCGCACGGACAGCGGACTGAAGTACGCGTGGCAGGAGTAAAGGAGGGGACCGCTTTGACCATCGCCGAAAAGATCGCACATTTCTGCGTCACCACCCCTTATGAGGACCTGACCGACGGCGTCCGCGAGATCGTAAAGCTGGTGCTGGCGGACGCCGTGGGCGTCTGCGTCCTGGGCGCCGAGGGCCCCGCCTCCCAGATCACTGCGGATTATGTGCGGGACATCCAGGGCACCCCCCAGGGCGTGGTGGTGCGCAAGGGCTTCCGGGCTCCGCTGGCTCTGGCCGCCCTGGTCAACGCCCAGCAGGCCCACATCGACGACTTTGACGACAACGGCGTCCCCGGCCATGTGTCCTCCGTGCTGTGCGGCGCGGCTCTGGCCCTGGCAGAATACTGCCATGCCTCCGGCCCCGATGTGCTGCGGGCCTACACCCTGGCGATGGAGGTGGAATACCGCGTCGCCGACGTGCTGATGGAGCCGCTGCTGAAGCAGGGCTTCTGCTGCTCCCCGGTGTTCGGCTGCATCGGCGCAGCGGTGCTGGCCTCCGTCATGCTGGGGCTGAACGAGGCCCAGATCTGCAACGCCATCGCCATCGTGTGCAGCAACACCGGCGGCGTCACCGTCAACTTCGGCTCCTCCTGCAAGCCGTATCAGATCGGCCTGGCCGCCCAGAGCGGCGTGGAGGCCGCGCTGCTGGCCCAGTGGGGCTTCGACGGCAAGGCCGACTGCATTGAGGGCAAGGGCGGCTACGCCCAGGTCTACTGCGGCAGGGAACTCGCCGCCGATGATATCGACTTTGACCGGAAGGACTGGATGATTGAGGCGCGGGGCGTCATCCTCAAGCAGTTCCCCTCCTGCCTGGGCTCCCACGGCGCGGTGCTGGGGATGCTCCGCTTTCTGGAGGATGAACCCTACACCGCCGACGACATCGCCCACGTCAACGCCGGGGTCTGCTGGCTGGCCAACCGGGCGCTGGCCTATCCGGACCCAAAAACCATCACGGAGTCCCGCTTCTCCATGAATTTCGCCGTGGCCAACGTTCTGGCCTACCGCTACTTCGGCCTTCACTCCTTTGAGCCGGGCGTGCTGGACGACCCCGCCATCCAGGAAAACATGAAAAAGGTCAGCCGGGAGCACCCGGAGGAGATGAAAGACATCTACGCCGACGAGACCATGCCCACCATCCTGACCATCACCCTGAAGGACGGCACCGTGCTCCGCCGGGACAGCCGCATCCCCCGGGTGGGTGCCGGGGAGGCCCCCGCCGACCTGGTCCGCCGCATCCGCGGGAAGTTTGAGGACTGCACCGCCGCGGTGTTCTCCGCCCAAGAGGCCGGCGCCGCCTTCGAGCGCATCCTGGCCCTGGAGCGGGAGCAGGATCTGAACTGGCTCCTGTCCGCCCTGATCCGCTGACCGCCGGCGGAAGGAGGTCTGTTTATGGAAGTGTACAGCGCCGGGATCGCCGGCGGCGTCATTGCCGACCGCTTCGGCAAGCGCGGCGAACAGTTTGACAGCTTCGGCCGCCCGTCCCGCTCCCTGCCCTTCTCCGTGCAGGACGCCCCGGAGGGCACAATATCCTTCGCCTTTCTTTTAGAGGACAAGGATGCCATCCCCGTCTGCGGGTACTCCTGGATCCACTGGACCGGAGCGAATCTCACCGAGTCCTCCGTCCCGGAAAATGCCAGCCTCACCGGACCCTCCTTTGTGCAGGGCACCACCAGCTGGTCCGGCAAACTCTCGGGCCGGGAGCGCATGGCCGTCAGTTCTTACGGCGGCATGGCCCCGCCTGACCGCCCCCATCTGTACGAACTGCACGTCTACGCCCTGGACGACCTGCTCCCCCTGTCCCCGGGCTTTTACGCCAACGAACTGTACCACGCCATGCGGGGCCATATTCTGGCTCAGGCCACTCTCCGCGGCTGGTACGCCGATTGAAGCATTCGACATTCTATCTTCTCCTTTGGAAGCGCTGCCGCACATCGTTTTGTGCGGCAGCGCTTCTATTTTACGTAAATTTTACATGACCCGGGTGGCCGATTTGACATTCCTCTGATATGCTGATATACGGTCAAGAAGATGAAAAATACGGGTAAAAAGAGAGGATCATCCATGGACATTTTCGACGTGCTCACCCTCATCGGCGGGCTCTCCCTGTTCCTGTTCGGCATGGATCTCATGGGCAAGGCCCTGGAGCGCCGGGCAGGCAGCAAGCTGCGCTCCCTGCTGGACCGGATGACCGGGAAGGCCATCCCCGGCTTCCTCACCGGCCTGGGCATCACCGCCGTGATCCAGAGCTCCTCTGCCACCACGGTGATGGTGGTGGGCTTTGTGAACTCCGGGCTCATGACCCTGCGGCAGGCCATCAACGTCATCATGGGCGCCAACGTGGGCACCACCGTCACCGCCTGGCTGCTGAGTCTCAGCGGGCTGGACGGCAGCACCCTCTGGATCAAGCTGCTGAAGCCCTCCTCCTTCACGCCGGTGCTGGCCCTCATCGGCATCATCTTTAACCTGTTCTCCAAAAGCAGCAAGAAAAAGGACACCGGCACCATCCTGCTGGGCTTCGCCACCCTGATGTTCGGCATGGAGACCATGAGCGGCGCCGTGGCCGGCCTGGGCCAGGTGCCCGCCTTTGCCAATCTGTTCCTCCTGTTCAAAAATCCCATTCTGGGCGTGCTGGCCGGGGCGGTGCTCACGGGCATCATCCAGTCCAGCTCCGCCTCCGTGGGCATCCTCCAGGCCCTGGCCATGACCGGCGCGGTCAGCTACGCCGCCGCCATCCCCATCATCATGGGCCAGAACATCGGCACCACCGTCACCGCCATGATCTCCTCCGTGGGCGCCAACAAGAACGCCCGGCGGGCCGCCGTGGTCCACCTGATGTTCAACGTCATCGGCGTAGCGGTGATGCTGACGGTGTTCTGTCTCGTCCGGGCCATCTTCGCCCCCGCCCTCTTCGACGCACCGGCCACCCAGTCGGGCATCGCCGTGGTCCACTCGGTGTTCAACCTGGTGTGCACGGCCATGCTGCTGCCCGCCGGCGACCTGCTGGAAAAGCTGGCCATCCGCATGGTGCCCGACCGCCGCACCGGCGACAGCCAGCCGGTGGAGCTGGACGAGCGGCTGCTGGCCACCCCCTCCCTGGCCCTCCAGCGCAGCCGCGCGGTGGCCACGGAGATGGCGGTGTGCGCCGTCCGGTCCCTGAAGGCCGCCCTGCTGGCCTGCTCCCACTACAGCTCGGAGCTGGCCGCCGGCATCCGGGCGGACGAGGAGCGCTGCGACCACTATGAGGACATTCTGGGCACCTACCTGGTGAAGCTCAGCGCCCAGAAGCTGGGCGAGCAGGAGAGCGAGGAGGCCACAGCCCTGCTGAAATCCATCGGGGATCTCGAGCGCATCTCCGACCACGCGGTGAACGTGCTCTCCTCCGCGGAGGAGCTACGGGACAAGGGGCTGGCCTTCTCCGACAGCGCCCGGGCGGAGCTGGACGTGCTGTCCGCCGCCGTGTCCCACATCCTGGACCTGGCGCTGGATGCCTTCCGCACCCAGGACGCCGCCGCGGCGGCCAAGGTGGAGCCCCTGGAGCAGGTCATCGACGGCCTGAAGGAGCAGCTGCGCACCCGGCACATCCTGCGGATGCAGCAGGGGCGGTGCAGCATCGAGGCGGGCTTTGTCTGGTGCGACCTGCTCACCGATCTGGAGCGCACCAGCGACCACTGCTCCAACATCGCCGGCTGCGTCATCGACAGCGCCCGGCACACCCTGGACCTCCACGCCACCCTCCGGGCCGCCCGGCTGGACGACGGGGCCTTCCGCCAGGAGTACGAGGACTTCGCGGAGCAGTTCGCGCTGCCGGAGCCCGCAGAGACCTAAGGCGGCAAAAAACTGGAGGACGTTTTTTGCCGATTGGATGCAGTCCGCCGCGCGCACTCGCTGCGCTCGCACACTTGCGGCCTGAGCAGAGTTTTCTGCCGCGCGCATGTCACGGCAGAAAACGGATTTTACTGTTTTCGCCGCTGCGGCGGCGAACTCTGCGAGGCTTTTGCCAAGGAACCAGCCCCGCGCACAAAGTGCGCGGGGCTGGTTCCTTC
>CAVJBM010000194.1:0-5092 GCA_963647775.1 Anaerovibrio sp. | reverse complement strand
GCGGTGGGATTATCGCGCCAGTTGCCCCACGAAACTCCCGTTTCGCGGGGGGCCCCGCATTTCATCACAATGGGCGGAGTGAATCCGCCCTGTGAAATTGGCGCCGGCCAATTGCGCCGCTTCCGCGGCGGCTCGCTCCCGCTCGCAGGAAAATCGGCGATGCTCCGGCAGAGTTTTATTCCTCGGTGGTGTAACCGAAGTTCTGGATGGCGGCGGGGTTGTCGCGCCAGTTTTCCTTTACTTTTACCCAGGTCTCCAGGTAGACCTTGTCGCCCATGAAGCGCTCCATATCCTGCCGGGCCTCGGAGGACACCTTCTTCAGCATGGCGCCCCCCTTGCCGATGATGATGCCCTTGTGGGACTCCTTCTCGCAGTAGATGGTCACATGGCAGTCGATGACGCCGCTGTCCCGCTGGGAGAACTTCGTCACCTCCACGGCGGTGCCGTGGGGGATCTCCTTGTCCAGATTGCGCAGCAGCTTCTCCCGGACGATCTCCGCCATGACCTGCCGCTCCGGCTGGTCGGTGACCACGTCGTCAGGGAACAGCTGGGGGCCCTCGGGGATCCAGCGGGAGAGCACCTCCAGCAGCTCCTCCACCCCCTCGCCGGTGCGGGCGGAGATGGGCACCACCGCGTCCCAGTCGCAGGCCCCGCCGTAGACGGCCATCACCGCCAGCAGGTCCTCCTTCTCCACGGTGTCGATCTTGTTGATCACCAGCGCCGCCGGCACGCCCAGGGTCCTGATGCGGGCGATGAGCTCCTGCTCCGGCTCGCCGATGTGGGCGATGGGCTCTACCAGCAGCATGACGCCGTCCACGTCGGCCACGGACTTGCGCACCACGTCCACCATGTAGTCCCCCAGGCGGGTGCGGGCCTTGTGGAGCCCCGGGGTGTCCATAAAGACGAACTGGGTGTCCCCCCGGTTCAGGATGGCGCAGATGCGGCTGCGGGTGGTCTGGGGCTTGGAGGAGACGATGGCCACCTTCTCCCCCACCAGGGCGTTGGTCAGGGTGGATTTGCCCACGTTGGGCCGGCCGCAGATGGTGATGATCCCGGATTTTGTAATGTTCATAGATGATCCTCTTTTCTGAGCAATTGAATTATCGTGTGATGCCGAGCTCTCCCAGAATGGCCTCCTCCCGGGCGCGCATCTGGGCCTTTTGCGGGCCCTCGTCCAGGTGGTCATAGCCCAGCAGATGGAGCACCGAGTGCACCGCCAGATAGGCCAGCTCCCGCCGCTGGGAATGGCCGTACTCCGCCGCCTGGGCGGCCACGTGCTCCATGGAGATCACCATGTCCCCCAGGGGGATGAGGCCGGAGCCGGGGTCGGCGTCCTCCGGGCCGGGGTGCTGGCCGGGGATCAGGTCGAACTCCGGGAAGGAGAGCACGTCGGTGGGCCTGTCCACCTGACGCATGTCCAGATTGATCTGGTGGATGGTCTCGTCGTCGGTGAAGAGCACGTCCACCTCGCAGGGCAGGTCCATGCCCTCCGCCGCCAGGGCCGTGCGGATGACCTTGCGGAGGAAGGCCCGCTGGCTGTCGCTGACGCCGGGGACATCGGCGGTGATGGGGATATAATTGCGCTTGGCCATTTACTTCTTCCCCTTTCCGCTGCGGCGGTTCTCGTCGTCCGCGTAGGCCTTGATGATGCGCTGGACGATGACGTGGCGCACCACGTCCGCCCCGGACAGGGTGCAGATGGCAATGTCCTCCACACCCTTCAGCACCCGCATGGCCTCCCGCAGGCCGGAGGCCTTGTCCGCGGGCAGATCGATCTGGGTCACGTCGCCGGTAATGACGATCTTGGAGTTGAAGCCCAGGCGGGTGAGGAACATTTTCATCTGCTCCCGGGAGGTATTCTGGGCCTCGTCCAGGATGATGAAGGAGTCGTCCAGCGTGCGGCCGCGCATGTAGGCCAGGGGGGCCACCTCGATATTGCCCCGCTCCAGGTACTTCTGATAGGTCTCCGCCCCCAGCATGTCGAACAGCGCGTCGTACAGCGGGCGGAGGTACGGGTCCACCTTGGACTGGAGGTCGCCGGGGAGGAAGCCCAGCCGCTCCCCCGCCTCCACCGCCGGGCGGGTGAGGATGATGCGGTTCACCTGCTTCTCCCGGAAGGCGGCCACCGCCGCCGCCACCGCCAGATAGGTCTTGCCGGTGCCGGCGGGGCCGATGCCCAGGGTCACGGTGTTCTTCTTGATGGCGTCCACGTACTTCTGCTGGCCGATGGTCTTGGCCTTGATGGGCTTGCCCTTGGCGGTGACGCACACCACGTCCTTGGCCAGCTGGGCCAGCTTGCCCTCCTCGCCGGCGCGGACCAGCTCGATGATATAGCGGACGTTCTGGGGGCCGATGGCCTCCCCCTTGGCGGCCAGGGACAGCAGGCCCTGCACCGCCTTCACCGCCAGCATGGCGTTCTCCGCCTCGCCGGCGATGCGCAGGCTGGACTCCCGGTTGGTCACCGTCACGTCCAGCTCCTGCTCGATGATGCGGATGTTTTCATCGAAGGCGCCGAAGAGGCTGACGGCCTCCTCCATGCGCTCGATGCTGATGAACTGTTCTGTCAAAAAAGTCACTTCCTTATGGTATCCGGCCGGTCTCCCCGGGCAGCTCCGCCGTGCGGGCCAACTCCTCCTCGCACTCCGCCAGGAGGGTCACGGTGAGGACGTCCCCCTCCACCCGGGCCAGCACGTCGGTGCGCAGCACCTTGCCCTCCCGGGCAGCCATGAGGGCGTCCAGCCGGGCGCGGAGGACGGCCTCCAGCCGGGTCTGGGCCCCGTCCCGGTCGATGGGGGCGCTCTCCAGGGTGTATTCCCGCAGGGTCACGGCGGTCAGGGCCGCAGGCAGATCCCGGCCCGCCAGGGAAAAGCCCCGTGTCTCCGCTATTCTATCATAGTCTGCCCATGAAATGCTACTGTTTTGAAAAAAATCCACCTGGAACCACAAAATTTTCAGGCTGCGGAGGGTGATCTCCGCCCCGGTGTAGGTCTTTTTCAGGGCGGTGAGGGGGATGGTCTCGCTGAGGGTCCGCCAGGTGCGGGCCCGGACGGAGCCCGCCGCGTGGACCACCAGGCTGCCCAGGTCCGCGTCGCTGTACTCCGGGCCCTTCAGCTCCATCACGCCGGTGATGAGCCTCTCCCCGGCGGCCACGATGTCCCCCTCCGCCACCAGGGCCCGGCCGGCGTCCACCCGCAGGTCCAGGATGATGCCGTCCGCCGCGGCCACCACGTCGGCGGGGACGTCCTCCGCCAGCAGCTGCGGCTGCTTCACCGCCTCCTTCACGGACACCTCCGCCCGGGTGCCGTGGATGTTCACCGCCAGGTAGGCCAGGTCGGGCAGGGCAAGCAGCGCCTCGTTGGCCACCTCCCCCTCCCGGATGGCGGGGCCGTAGGCCCCCGGCCGCACCCCCAGGCGGCTGAGCTCCGAGAGGATGACGGCGTCGGGCACGGTGTCGTTCCCCGTGACCTCCACCACCAGCAGGAAGCGGGACAGGAACCCCGCCGCGCCGATGCACAGGGCCAGCCCCAGCAGAAAGCCCCACCGGGCCGCCAGGGCCAGGGCCGCCGCCCCCGCCCCCCGGCGGGCCAGCACCGTCCCCCGGCACAGGGCCCGGCTGGCCAGCTCCTCCACCTGCCGGGCCTTACTCAGGGGCGTGCGGAAGGTGAAGGTCTCCCCGTCCACCCAACGCAGCCGCCAGAAGGGCAGCCGGGCCTGGGCGCAGAGGTTGAGCATCCGCTCCGGAAAGGGGCCGGTGATCCGCCACTCCACGTAGCCCCGGAGAAGATTGATGAGTTTTTTCATCCGCCGCCCTCCCTACACCAGCTCCACGGCGGCGATCTCCCCGGTGATGAGCAGCTCCGTGGGGGTCATGGCCCGCAGCTCCAGCCCCGCCCCCCGCACCTGCACCACCAGGGAGCCGCCGGAGACGTGGATCTCCTCCGGTCCGTAGGCCAGGATGCCCCGGTGCCCCTCCATCCGCAGCTCATCCCGGCCGATCAGCTCGATCCGGGGCTGGCCGGCCACCACGTCCCCCGGCACGTCCAGCGCCCGGGACGCCCGGGCCAGCAGGCTCTCTCTGCCTCCCATGCGCATCACCTCTGGCAAGCCTATGAAATTTAAGGCGTTCCCTTGCCTGTCCCCCGTAGACTTTTCCGTCGGGGCATGGTATACTAAACTGGAACTATAAAGAATGGGAGAATATCGCTATGGAGCGCAAGAACACCTTCCGGGACAAGACCCGCGAGACCACCTATACTGTGGAGGCCGGCACCACCCTGCTGCCCTTTCTGCTGGAGACGCTGAAGGGCAAGAGCCGCAACAACGTAAAGTCCCTGCTCAGCCGCAAGCTGGTGACGGTGGACGGCCGGCCCACGTCCCAGTTCGACACCCCCCTGGCCCCCGGCCAGCAGGTGACCATCCTCTCCGTCCCCGCCCCCCGGCAGGACGCGCTGCCCTTCCCCCTGCTCTACGAGGACGAGCACCTCATCGTGGTGAACAAGCCCGCCAAGCTGCTCAGCGTGGCCAACGAGAAGGAGAAGGTGCGCACCGCCTACCACATCGTCACCGATTACGTCAAGACCCAGCACATCGACAACCGCATCTTCGTCATCCACCGGCTGGACCGGGACACCTCCGGGGTGCTCATGTTCGCCAAGGACGCCGAGACCAAGGAGCAGTTCCAGTCCCGCTGGAACGAGATCGTCACCCGCCGGGGCTATCAGGCGGTGGTGGAGGGCATCCCCCGCCGGGCCAGCGACACCATCCATAGCTATCTGGTGGAAACAAAAACCCACCTGGTGTTCTCCGGCGACCCCGGCCCCGGAGCCCAGGAGGCCATCACCAACTACCGCATGGTGAAGGCCGGCAGCGGCTACGCCCTGCTGGACATCTCCATCGACACCGGCCGCAAGAACCAGATCCGCGTCCACATGGCGGAGATGGGCAACCCCGTGGCGGGGGACAAGCAGTACGGCGCGTCCACCAACCCCATCGGCCGCCTGTGCCTCCACGCCAACGAGCTGTCCTTTGTCCACCCCGTCACCGGCAGGCCCACCACCTTTCTCGCCAAAACGCCCAGGGATTTCAACCGGGT
>CAVJBM010000193.1:0-3493 GCA_963647775.1 Anaerovibrio sp. | reverse complement strand
CTGGAGGGGGCCAAGGTGCTGGCCTGCGTGGAGGTCATGCCCTACTCCGGCGGCCTGAACCGGAACATCGTCCAGTGCCTCCACGACTACGATATCCCCCTCTACCTCTCCCACACCGTCACGGAGATCCGGGGCGAGAAGCGGGTGGAGCAGGTGGTGGTGGCCGAGGTGGGCCCCGACCGGAATCCCATCCCCGGCACCGAGATGGTCTTTGACTGCGACACGCTGCTCCTCTCCGTGGGCCTTATCCCGGAGAACGAGCTCACCCGCCAGGCGGGCATCGGCATCGACCGGCGGACCAACGGCCCCGTGGTGTGCGAGAATATGGAGACCTCCCTCCCCGGGGTGTTCGCCTGCGGCAACGTGTGCCACGTCCACGACCTGGTGGACTACGTCACCGCCGAGGCCCAGCGGGCCGGCCGGGCCGCCGCCCGCTATGTGCTGGAGGGCGAGGGGGACAGCGCCGTGCTGGAGGTCAAAAACGGCGACGGCGTCACCTACACCGTGCCCCAGCGCATCCGCCCCGGCCGGGTGGACAAGACCTGCTCCCTGTTCTTCCGGGTGAACCGCATCTGCGGCGCCAGCGAGATCGTGGTCACCAGCGGGGAGACCCAGCTGGCCGCCTTCAAGCGGGAGCATCTGGCCCCCGGCGAGATGGAGCAGATCGCCCTGCCCAAGGTCCTGCTGGACCGGGCGGAGGGCGGCATCACCGTGAGCATCCGGGAGGTGGACAAGGCATGAAGGAACTCATCTGCATCGTGTGCCCCAAGGGCTGCCACCTCCAGGTGGACGAGGAGAACGGCTACGCCGTCACCGGCAACGGCTGCCCCCGTGGGGCGGAGTACGGCCACCGGGAGCTGACCGCCCCCACCCGCGTGCTCACCAGCACGGTGCGCATCGCCGGCGCCCGCTTCCCCCGCTGCCCCGTCAAGACCGCCGGGGCGGTGCCCAAGGGAAAGCTGTTCGACATCATGACCGCCCTGGACGGGGTGGAGTTGACCTCCCCCGTGCGCCGGGGCGACGTGGTGATCGCCGACGTGTGCGGCACCGGGGTGGACGTGGTGGTCACCCGGGACCTGTGATCCGATCAGTTAGATAAAGCCCTCCGGACAGATATTTTGTATCTTGCAAAATATTTTGCCCGGAGGGCTTCCATTTTCCCAAAACCTGTGGTAAGATAAAGAAAAAAAGAATGGGAAGTGGATCTGATATGGCACAGGAAAGGGTGACGCGGCGGCGGAGCCTTGAGGTCGACATGACCCAGGGCAGCATCTTCCGCCACCTGCTGACCTTCGCCCTGCCTCTTCTGGTGGGCAATATTTTTCAGCAGCTGTACAATATGGTGGACACCTGGGTGGTGGGCAACTACGTGGGCAGCGAGGCGTTCTCCGCCGTGGGCTCCGTGGGGCCCATCATCAACACGCTCATCGGCTTTTTCACCGGCCTGGCCAGCGGCGCGGGGGCGGTGATCTCCCAGTATTTCGGCGCCAAGCAGGAGGACCGGGTGAGCGACACCGTCCACACCGCCCTGCTGCTGACCCTGCTGCTGGGCGTGGTCTTTACCGGGGTGGGCATCGGCTTCACCCCCGCCATGCTGCGGCTGATGAACACCCCGCCCGAGGTCATGGGGGACGCCACTACCTATCTGAGCATCTACTTTGCGGGCATTCTGGGGCTGATGGTGTACAACATGGGCTCCGGCATCCTCCGGGCGGTGGGGGACTCCAGGCGGCCCTTCTATTTCCTTATCGTCTGCGCCGCCATCAACACCGTGCTGGACCTGTTCTTTGTGCTGAACCTCCACATGGGAGTGGAGGGGGTGGCCCTGGCCACCATCATCGCCCAGTTCGTCTCCGCCATTCTGGTGGTGATCGTGCTGATGCGCAGCAGCTCCTGCGTGAAGCTGACCGTCCGCAAGCTGAAGCTGCACGGAGAGATGCTCAAGCGCATCTTCCAGGTGGGCCTGCCCGCCGGGCTCCAGATGGCGGTCACGTCCTTCTCCAACGTGTTTGTCCAGTCCTACATCAACCAGTTCGGCTCCAACTGCATGTCCGGCTGGACGGCCTACAACAAGGTGGATCAGCTGGCCCTGCTGCCCATGCAGTCCATCGCCATGGCGGACACCACCCTTGTGGCCCAGAACCTGGGCGCCGGCCAGGGGGAGCGGGCCCGGAGGGGCCTGTGGACCGCTCAGCTGATGACCTTCGTGTGCACGGCGGCCCTGTCGGTGCTCATCGTGGCCTTCGCCCCGTGGGTGGTGACCTTCTTCAACGGCGAGCCGGAGGTGGTGCGCTACGGCACGCTGTTCCTCCGCTGGCTGACCCCCTTCTACGTGCTGTGCGGCTTCAACCAGGTGTTCGGCGGCGCCCTGCGGGGCGCGGGCAACAGCCGGGCCCCCATGATCATCATGCTGTCCTCCTTCGTGGTGTTCCGGCAGGTGTATCTGTTCGTTATGTCCCGGGTGTGCAACGAGGTGCTGCCCATCGCCCTGGGCTATCCCGCCGGCTGGCTGGTGTGCACCGTGGCCATTTTCATCTATTACTGCCGGGTGGGCCTGAACGACAGGACCAATCTGGCGGCCCGGGAAACGCTGGAATAAATGCAAAGATCCCGCCGGAGCCCTCTCCGGCGGGTCTTTATTTCTTGAATTTGTCCAGCAGCTTCTGCTCGATGCGGTCGCCGTAGATCATGGCCAGCACAAACACCGCGATGCCCAGCACACCCAGCAGGACCATGGCCCACAGGGGCAGGCTGATGGCGGAGCCCCCCACGCCGCAGGCCACCAGCAGGCCCCACGGCCGGGCGATCAGACAGAGGACGAGGAACCTTTTCCAGCTGATGTCGGTCAGTCCCGCCAGGATGCACAGCATATCGTCCGGGAAGAAGGGGAACAGGAAGGCCAGAAAGAGGAACGTGCCCTGCTTCCGCCGCAGCACGTCCAGGTAGCGGTCGGACAGCTTTTTGCCCACAAAGCTCTGGATGAAGGACTGCCCCAGGGCCCGGGAGAGGAAGAACACCGTCACCGACCCCAGCACCACGGCGGCCCAGGTGAGGAGGAAGGCGGGGAGCGCCCCGAACAGCACGCCGCCGGCCAGGGCGGTGATGTTGCTGGGGATGGGGGCCACGATCACCGAGGCCAGCTGCACCAGAAAGTAGACCAGGTGGGACCATGGGGCGCTGTCGGCGATGTAGGCCCGGATGCCCTCCATGGAGTGGGCGGCCTGGAAGAAGCCGGTGAGGTACAGGGCCAGCACGCAGCCTCCCAGCAGAAGGATGGCGGCGGCCCACAGCAGAATGGTTTTCAGTTTGCCGCTCATGGAGAGCCGCCTCTTTTCCGTGTCGTAGGTCCCTCTTGGGGACAGGCCCAGTGTACCACATTTCCGCCCGCTTGAAAAGCCGTGGATTTGAAAGGTTTTCTTAATATTGCGGGGGGCGTCCCGTAAGCGTAAAATATAGAGACGGGTAGACAGATATGAGAAAATAGTGATGGAAC
>CAVJBM010000192.1:0-4711 GCA_963647775.1 Anaerovibrio sp. | reverse complement strand
GTGCTCCACTGCGCCGCCTGCCGGGCGGGCGTGGGGGACGGCATCTCCATGCCCCTGACCCCGGCGGCCCTGGCGGCCCTGCGGCATTTTCTGTGGGGGGACCCCAAGCGGCTGTTCTCCGTGCGGCTGGACGAGACCTCTCTGGCCCGGCTGGGGGAGGCATCCGAGGCGTACCTCATGACCCGGCTGGAGCGGGGCTTCCGCACCCTGGACTTCTGGAAGAGCCTGCGGCCGCCGGAAAAGGCGCCCTCCGCGCCCCGGTAGACGCGGCCGTCCCCTTGCGCACGGGGTCGAATTGTGCTATAATAACCAAAAGGTAAGCGAAAATGCTGCGGCAGGGAGGGGATCATGATGGAACTGAATATGACCCAGAAGCAGGTCCAGACCCTGTCGCCCCAGATGATGCAGGCCATGGAGGTCCTCCAGATGGGCACCCAGGAGCTGCTGGAGTACATCGAGGAGCAGACCCTGGAGAACCCGGTGCTGGAGCGGGTGGAGGAGACCCCCGCCAAGGAGGCGGAGAGCGCCGAACTCCGCCGCCGGCTGGACTGGCTGGAGGCCGGGGACTATCAGAACCGGCAGTACCACCGGGAGGACAGCGAGGGGGACGACGATCCCCTGCGCAGCTACGGCGTGGTGGACGACGAGGAGACCCTGTGCGAGCACCTCTTTGACCAGCTGCGGGCCCTCCATCTGGATCTGCCCATGCTGGAGGCGGCGGCCTTTCTGGTGGAGAGCCTGAACGGCAGCGGCTGGCTGGATGAGGACGTCCCCGCCCTGGCGGCGGAGTTGGGCTGCCCGGAGAGCCGCATGGAGCGGGCCCTGATCATCGTCCAGGGGCTGGAGCCCGCCGGCGTGGCCGCCCGGGACCTGCGGGAGTGCCTGCTGCTCCAGCTGAAGCGGCAGAAGCCCCAGGACCCCCTGGCCATCCGCATCGCGGAGCAGTATCTGGAGGCCCTGGCCCGCAGCCGGTACGGCCTGATCTGCCGCGAACTGGGGGAGAGCGCCGACGCCGTGCGCCGGGCCTGCGACCATATCCGCACCCTGGACCCCAGGCCGGGGGCGGCCTTCGGCGGCAGCGACACGCCCGCCTATATCAATCCGGACATTCTGGTGACCGCCGGCCCCGACGGGCTGGAGGTGGTCACCAACGACCGATATTTCCCCACCCTCCAGATCAGCGGCTACTACCTGCGCATGATGAAGGAGCAGCAGGAGGACGAGGGATTGCAGACCTACCTGTCGGACAAGGTACGGCAGGCCAAGTGGGTGGTGCGTTCCATCGAGCAGCGGCGGAGCACCCTGCTGTCCTGCGCGGAGTGCATCGCGGACATCCAGCAGCGGTTCTTTTTGAAGGGGCCGGGGCATCTGGTGCCCCTGACCCTGGCGGACGTGGCCGCCCGGCTGGGCATCCACGAGTCCACGGTGAGCCGCGCCGTGAAGGACAAGTACCTCCAGTGCAGCTTCGGGGTGTTCCCCATGAGCTATTTCTTCTCCCGGGGGCTGAATACCGACGCCGCGGGGGAGGGCGCGTCCCCCGACGCGGCCAAGGCCCTGCTGAAAAAACTGGTGGCGGAGGAGGACAAGCGCGCCCCCCTGTCCGACCAGAAGCTGTGCCAGCTGATGGAGGCCAAGGGCTGCCGCCTGTCCCGGCGGACGGTGGCCAAGTACCGGGACGAGTTGGGCATCCCCAGCACCGCCGGACGCAGAGAGTTCGAATGAAGGCCAGGCCGGGGGCTCCGCGGAGCCCCCGGCTTTTTCCCGTTGCGCCCGGCGGAAAAAGGGCGTATAATCAGACCAATGACATGGGGCGGAGGACACTGCCATGACCGAATTATACCAAAAATCCATCCACACCCTGGAGCTGCCCCGGGTGCTGGCCATGCTGGCGGAGGAGGCCTGCACCGAGGAGGGCCGGGAGTTCTGCCTGAAGCTGGAGCCCACCGCCGTGGTCAGCGAGGTGGCCCGCCTTCAGCGGCAGACCAGCGCCGCCTTCGACCTGCTGGTGAAAAACGGCTCCCCGGCGCTGTCGGGGGTGCGGCCGGTGGCCGCCGCCCTCCAGCGGGCGGACCGGGGGGGCAGCCTGAACACCCGGGAGCTGCTGGACATCGCCCAGGTGCTCCGCTGCGCCCGCTCCATGCGGGACTACGGCGTGGGGGACCGGGAGAAAAAGACCGTGCTGGACGGCTACTTCGACAGCCTCACGGCCAACCGCTTCCTGGAGGACAAGATCACCGGCTCCATCCTCAGCGAGGAGGAGATTGCCGACTCCGCCTCCCCGGAGCTGGCGGACATCCGCCGCCACATCCGGGCGGCGGCCAGCAAGGTGCGGGATGTGCTCAACCGGCTCATCTCCTCCAACCAGTCCAAGTATTTGCAGGACAGCATCATCACCATGCGGGGCGGCCGCTACGTGGTGCCGGTCAAAAGCGAGCACAAGAACGACGTCCCCGGCCTGGTCCACGACGTGTCCGGCTCCGGCGGGACCTTCTTCATCGAGCCCATGGGCGTGGTCAACGCCAACAATGAACTGCGGGAGCTGGAGCTGAAGGAGCAGAAGGAGATCGAGCGCATTCTGGCGGAGCTCTCCGCCGATTGCGCCGGCTTCAAGGAGCAGATCGAGGACAACTACCGCACCCTCATCGCTCTGGACTGCATCTTCGCCCGGGGCAAGCTGTCCTCCAGAATGGAGGCCATGGAGCCCGCCCTGGGGGACTATCTGGAGCTCCACAGGGCCCGGCATCCCCTGCTGGACCCCCGGAAGGCCGTCCGCAACGACCTCTATCTGGGCAAGGACTTCGACACGCTGGTCATCACCGGCCCCAACACCGGCGGCAAGACCGTCACCCTGAAGACGCTGGGCCTGCTGACCCTTATGGCCCAGTGCGGCCTGCATATCCCCGCCGCCGACGGCTCCACCGTCAAGGTGTGCTCCATGGTCATGGCGGACATCGGCGACGAGCAGTCCATCGACCAGTCCCTGTCCACCTTCTCCTCCCACATGGTGAACATCGTGGCCATTCTGGAGCAGGCGGACGACGGCTCCCTCATCCTCTTTGACGAGCTGGGCGCGGGCACCGACCCGGTGGAGGGCGCCGCCCTGGCCGCCGCAGTCATCGACTCCGCCCGGGCCATGGGCGCCCGGGTG
The DNA here is from genome assembly GCA_963647775.1 of Anaerovibrio sp. Lineage (GTDB taxonomy): Bacteria > Bacillota > Clostridia > Oscillospirales > Oscillospiraceae > Enterenecus. The sequence continues at coordinate 1,563 of CAVJBM010000192.1, read as the reverse complement.
GCCGCCACCACCCACTATGCCGAGCTGAAGGTGTACGCCATGTCCACCCCGGGGGTGGAGAACGCCTCCTGCGAGTTCGACGTGGAGACCCTGGCCCCCACCTACCGGGTGCTCATCGGCATCCCCGGCAAGTCCAACGCTTTCGCCATCTCCCGCCGACTGGGGCTGCCCGACTACATCATCCAGAAGGCTGCCGACCGCATCGACGCGGAGAACGTCCGGTTTGAGGATGTGCTCAGCCAGCTGGAGGTCCAGCGCCAGGCCATGGAGAAGGAAAAGGAGCAGGCGGCCCAACTGCGCCGGGACATGGAGGAGGCCCGGGCCGAGGCCGACCGCTACCGGGAGCGCATGGAGGAGGAGCGGCGCAAGGCCACCGAGAAGGCCAACGCCGAGGCCCGCCGCATCATCGACGACGCCCGGGACGCGGCGGACAGGGTCTTTAAGGAGCTCAACGAGATGCGCCGCCGGCAGGAGCAGGCCACGGCCTGGATCGACGACAACGACCAGCGGGCGGACCTGCGCCGCCGGCTGAACGAGGCGGAGAACGCCCTGGGCGGCCCCGCACCCGGCATCGCTCCGCCGCCCCCCACCCGGGACGCCGTGGCCGGCGACGTGGTGGAGCTGGTGAAGATGGGCGTCCAGGCGGACGTGGTGGGGGTCAACAGGGACGGTACCCTCCAGCTCCAGGCGGGGGCCCTGAAGCTGAAGGCCCGGCAGGACGAGGTCCGCGTGCTGGAGGAGGCCACCCGCCGCAAGCAGCAGAGCGCCAAGGACAAGGCGAAGCAGCGCTCCGTGGCGGCGGTGCAGCGGCCGGTGCGGCTGGGCCCCACCAAGGCGGAGCTGGACCTGCGGGGCATGATGACCGACGAGGCTCTCAACGCCGTGGACCTGTTTCTGGACAACGCCCTGCTGGGCAAGCTGGAGACGGTGACCATCATCCACGGCAAGGGCACCGGCGCCCTGCGCAAGGCGGTGCGCGCCCACCTGAAGGGCAGCCGCTATGTGAAGGAGTTCCGCCCCGGCGTCTACGGCGAGGGGGAGGACGGCGTTACGGTCGTCACGCTGAAATAGAGAAAAGCCCGCCGATCCCTTCGGATTTGTAGAAAATGTAGTTGACGCAAAGTGGAAAATTTGGTACACTTAATGTGTCAAGGAATAGGGAAGTCAGAGGTGTTCCAAGGCACCCCAATTATGGATATTTGGAGGGAACCGCTCATGTTCATGAAGGAAACCGTCGTTAACAATCAGGTCGGTCTGCACGCCCGCCCCGCCACGTTCTTTATTCAGAAGGCCAACGAGTTCAAAAGTTCCATTTGGGTGGAGAAGGACGAGCGCCGGGTCAACGCCAAGAGCCTGCTGGGTGTGCTCTCTCTGGGCATCGTGAAGGGCACCGCCATCACGCTGATCGGTGACGGCCCCGACGAGGAAGCCGCGGTGAACGCGCTGGTGGAGCTCATCAACACCGATTTCTCCGAATAATCGCGCAACAGAACCCCAAAGGCGCCGCAGACGCGGCGCCTTTTTTGTCAGAAGCGCCGAGCGCCCGGGAGCAGGCCGGATGGA
>CAVJBM010000191.1:2231-7185 GCA_963647775.1 Anaerovibrio sp. | reverse complement strand
CCGAGCGCCTGGTCCTCCGCTGGGAGGACGGCGTTGTGGCGGGCTACAGCTTCGGGCTGCGGGGGATGAATGAGATCTGGGCGGACGGGACCTTCTCCTTTGCCAGCAGCGCCTTCGATTTCGGCGTCGGCCGCCTGTCCTTTGAGGACCTCATCGACCGGGACAGCTACAGCCTGGTCCGCACGGTGCTCTACTGCGAGGAGGACGCCTGCTATCACGAGGGTCAGGCCGTCACCCAGGAGGAGTTCGACGCCCTGCTGGCCGCCCACGACGCCCAGCCCCTGGCTCTGTGGTACGAGCTGTAAATAGGTACATCAAAAAATACAGCGGCACGCCCCGTCGGGGCGTGCCGCTGTTTATTTCGGCCGATGAGGGGTCACTTGGACAGGCCCATGGGCTCGGGGCGGAACAGGCGGGGGTCCATGGTCTTGAGGTCCTCCGCCACGGCAGGCCGGAAGGTCATGTGGTCGAGGATGTCCCGCTGGAGGTCCACGCCCGGCGCGATCTCGGTGAGGAGCAGGCCCTCCGGCGTCAGGCGGAAGACCGCCCGCTCGGTGATGTACCAGACCCTCTGGCCGGACTTGCAGGCGTAGTCGGCGGAGAAGGTGATCTGCTGCACCGCGTCCACGAACTTCATGCCGGCGCCGTCCTGCAGGATGCGGAGCTCGCCGCCGGCAATCTCAAGCCGGCTCTTCCCCGCGGTGAAGGTGCCCAGGAAAAAGACCTGCGGCGCGTTCTGGGAGATGTTGATGAAGCCGCCCGGGCCCGTGCACCGGGTGCCGAATTTCGACACGTTCACGTTGCCGTGCCGGTCGATCTCGGCGGCGCCCAGGAAGGTCATGTCCAGGTAGCCGCCGTCGTAGAGGTCGAAGGTGTCGCACAGGGAATTGATGGCCTCGGGATTCACAGAGGCGGCAAAGCCAAGCCCCTCCACCGGTACGCCGCCCAGGGGGCCGGACTCCAGGGACAGGAGGGCGGAGATCCCCTCCTCGTTGGCGACGCTGCCCACCCCGGAGGGCAGGCCGATGCCCAGGTTGATGACGCAGCCCTCCCGCAGCTCCATGGCCGCCCGCCGGGCGATGACCTTCCGCACGGTGAGGGGCATGGGCTCCAGGGCGTCCACGGGGCAGCGGATCTCTCCGCAGAGTTCGGGCCGGTAGGCGGCGGCGTAGCTTTGCGCGTGCTGCTGCGCGGGGGCCTCCACCACATAGTCCACCAGGGAGTGGTGGATGCGCACCTTCCGGGGGTGGATGGAGCCGCCCGTCACCACCCGCTCCACCTGCACCACCACGATGCCCCCGCTGGCGCGGGTGGCGGCGGCGATCTCCAGCTCGGCGCCGGTGAGGGCCTCGCGCTCTGCGGAGATGTTGCCCTGCTCGTCGGCGTAAGTGCCCCGGATAAAGCAGATGTGGATGGGGAAGGAGGGGTAGAAAAGCTGCTCCTTCCCGTCGAACTCCAGTAGCCGGACGGCCTCCCGGGCCTGGGCGCGGGCCTTGCCGTTGATCTTGCAGCCCTCGATCCGGGGGTCAGCGTAGGTGCCCAGGCCCACGCTGGTGAGGATGCCGGGCTTGCGGGCGGCGATGGCCCGGTAGAGGTTCATCACCACGCCCAGGGGCAGGCAGTAGGCCGCCACCCGGTCCTGGGCGGCCAGCGCGCCCAGCTTCGGCGGGTTGCCCAGGTGGCCGGCGATGATGGTGTCCAGCAGCCCCTCGTGGGCCACCAGGTTCATGCCCACGCCCTCGTCCGTGTTGTTGCCGCAGCTGATGCCGGTGACGCTGGTGAGGCCCGTGGGGGCGCCGGTCTCCAGAAAGCGGGCCCCGAGGGCGGCCAGCAGGGCGTCCGGCCCGCAGTACGCGCCGAAGCCCCCGAATGCGACGGTGTCCCCGCTGCGGACCAGGTCCGCGGCCTGGGCCGCCGTGATGAAGTTCACCATGATATTTACTTCCTTTCTCATTTATGATAAAAATTTAACGGAACGTGACGACCCGGCGGTAGAGATCCAGCAGTTCTGGTTTTTCGTACTCCACGCCGAAGGTCTCGGCCTCCACCCGCTCCAGCACCGGGCGGAAATAGGGGCGGTTGGCGCTGTCCCGCCGGACCAGGGTGACGGCGCGCACCACGTCGAGCCCCTGGAGCACCCGGCCGAACACCGCGTGGCGGCCGTCCATGGACGGCACATCCCCGGCCAGGATGGCGAACTGGCTGCCGGCGCTGTCGGGCAGCTCCCCCCGGAGCATGGTGAGGGCTCCCGCCGTGTGGCGCAGGGGATTGGGAAAGCCGTTTTCCGGGAATTCGCCCCGGATGCCGTAGCCCGGCCCGCTGATCCCCCGGCCCATGGGGCACCCGCTCTGGAGCATGTAGCCCGGGATGACCTGGTGGACGCGCAGGCCATTGAAGTAGCCCCGGCGGATCAGGTAAAGGAAATTGCGCACCGTCTCCGGCGCGTGCTGGGGGAAAAGTTCGGCGCTCACCGTGCCGAAGCGGCGGAATTGAAAGGTAACGATGGGGTTGCTGGACATGCGATCACTCCTCTCCTGCATTTTTAAGGAGCAATATCCGTGCCAACTGGGCAGACAGCGCCCGCCCGCGCCGGAGAGCCCATAAAAGCTGCCCTTTTCCGGGGGAGCGGTCTCCTGACCGCAGCTTTTTAATTTGCGAAATTTATCAAAAATAAGAAATTTACATCAGGAATGAGAAATTTTGCGTGAAAATGCGTGGGCGGAAATGTCTAAATGACTGTGCAAGCGGATTGATAATGCGCGATTTTATGCGAAATGCCATCTTTGGCGTGGAATTGGCACGCGGCTTGCAAACTATATTTGCCGAACGCGGGCAGGCGTCTGGCCCGCCGAGTGACCGACACACAGGGAGGTGAAGGAGACAAAGGACGCGGACCCCTGGGTCAAACGCATCGAGAAATCAGAAAAAGGAGAGTCAATGGGAATGAAAAATAACCTGGTTGCATTTATCGTCCTGATCATCTACTTCATCGGCCTATTCGTCCTGGCGGCCGTCGCCAACGCCATGCAGAAAAAGCGGGCCCAGAAGATGGGCACCGCCGGCGCGGAGGGATATCTTATGGCCAGCCGCTCCATGGGCTTCGGCACCATCATGTGCAGTATCATGGGCGTGGCCATCGGCGCCAACGCCACCACCGGCGCGGCCCAGGGCGGCTATCAGTACGGCCTGGCCGCCGGCACTCATCCCCTGTGGCTGGGGCTGGGCGTGACCATCGTGGGCATCTGGCTGACCAACCACTACCGCAACACCAATATGTCCACCGTGTCCGGCTTCTTTAAGGACGCCTACGGCAGCTCCACCGGCGTGATCAACGCCGTGGGCCAGATCTTCATGAACTTCGTCATCATGGTGTCCCAGTTCATCGCCGGCGGCGCCATCCTGGCCACCCTCCTGCCCCAGTACTTCACCCAGACCACCGGCATGATCGTCTCCGCGGTGATCTTTCTGCTCATCGCCCTGTTCGGCGGCTGGATGTCCTGCGGCGTGACCAACATCCTGAACATGATCGTGTGCTACCTGGCGGTGGCCCTGGCCCTGATCGCCGTGTTCGCCAACCCCGACGTGGGCGGCTGGAGCGGCATCGTGAGCAACCTGGGCGACAAGGCCGGCACCTACCTCAGCCCCGTGAAGGGTATCGGCTGGGGCATCTGGCTGGTCTATCCCGTGATGATGATCCCCTGCGTGGCCACCGGCCAGTCCCAGGTGCAGTGCATCACCACCGCCAAGAGCAACGGCACCGCCCGCTGGGCCTTTATCATCGGCGGCCTGCTGGTGGCCCCCATCGGCTACCTGTGCGCCATCGTGGGCATGGCCGCCCTGAAGCTGCACCCTGATCTGGCCGCCGCCGGCGCCACCGCCCAGGCCATGCCCCTGGTGCTGAACACCCTGTCCCCCGTGGCCGCGGGCATCGCCGTGGCCGGCATGTGGGCCGCCTATGTCTCCACCGCCACCAACCTGTCCGTGTCCGCCTCCACCGTGTTCCTCAACGACATCTACAAGCCCCTGATGAAGAACGCCGGCAAGATCGAGAAGGTCACCCCCAAGCTGGAGAACAGCCTGGGCCGCTGGGGCATCATCATCTTCACCGTGGTGTCCTGCTTCTGCTCCTTCTACGTCAAGTCCCTGCTGAACTTTGCCCGGGCCGGCCTGGGCCTGTCCGTACCCTTCTTCTTCATCATGGTCGTCACCATGTTCTTCCCCAAGCTGGCCACCAAGCACTATGCCGTGGCCGAGATGATCGTGTCCTATGTGGCCATGCTCGCCTGCACCCTGATCCCCGCCGTGAAGCGCTTCTTCTTCGGCGACGTGGTGTGGTGCCTGGCCATCGTGGGCATCGTGAGCACCGTCATTATCCTGATCGTGGACCGCAGGAACCCCGCCTACTTCCGCAGCGAGGAGTTCCTCTCCATCAAGGGCTCGCTCTATATGAAGGGCACCAAGGAGTACGAGCACGACCCCTGCAAGCGTGAGCTTTGATCCAACCCCTACCGCAGAAAGGAGTTAATACTATGGCAAGAAAAATCATCGTGACCGCGGCCCTCACCGGCGCGTTCCAGGGGAAGGCCCAGTGCCCCGGCCTGCCCGAGCAGCCCGCCGAGATCGCCCAGGCCGCCCTGGAGTGCTACAACGCCGGCGCCGCGGTGGTCCACCTCCATGCCCGGGACAAGAACGGCGTGAACGTCACCGACCCCAAGATCTTCAGCGAGATCAACAGCGGCATCCGCGCCAAGTGCCCCATCATCACCCAGGACTCCACCGCCCCCGCCACCCGGCCGGGCTTTGACCCGGACTACTGCCGCTCCTCCATGGAGATCTTCGACGCGGAGTTCCTGCCCGAGATGGCCTCCCTGGACGTGGCGCTGATGCACATCCTGTGGCAGGGCGACCAGATCATGTACGGCTGGACCCGCGAGATCCTGAAGGACTGCGCCAA
>CAVJBM010000191.1:0-2127 GCA_963647775.1 Anaerovibrio sp. | reverse complement strand
CCTACCTGGAGGCCCCCCTGTCCTACACCATCGTGCTGGGCATGTCCATCACCCAGGGCGCCATGCGCTTCTCCCAGGACAACCTGATCGACACCTGGCGCCGCCTGCCCAAGGGCTGCGACTTCACCGCCATGCATGTGGGCGGCCGGGAGATGGAGGGCGTCACCATGGGGATGCTGCTGGGCGGCGGCGTCCGCGTGGGCCTGGAGGACAACATCTGGTACAGGAAGGGCGAAAAGGCCAAGAGCAATGCGCAGCTGGTGGAGCGGGCCGTGCGGGTCATCCACGAGCTGGGCTTCGAGGTGGCCACCCCGGACGAGGCCCGCGAGATGCTGGGCATCCCGCCCCTGTCCGTCAGCGGCCGCTGAGATCACATTCCCGACAAAAACAACCGGAGGCGGGGCGCAGTTCTGCGCCCCCGCCTCTCTTTTTGGGATGGCCGCGGAAATGCCGGCGTTGCATTTCCGCCCTGCCGGTGATATACTGATGGCAGCTGCTCTCAATGTCTGCGGGAGCCTGCATTGAGGGCTTTCCGAGCGCCGATCGAAACGGAGGGGGGAGTATTCTTGGAACAGGAAAATGCGCTCCGTGACCTTGGAGAGAACGTCGTCAACGCACTTTTGTCCGCATCCCAGGACGGCTGCGCCTTCGTCAACGCCCAGGGCGTGATCGTGTACTGCAACCCGGCCTACGAGCGGATCACCGGCATCCGCCGGGAGCGGCTCATCGGCTACAACGTGTACGAGCGGGTCAAGCTGGGCTTCCCCGTGTCTGAGCTGACGATCCAGGTGCATGAGACGCTGTGCCCCCACTCCCAGGTCATCCGCTACTCCCCGGCGGGCAATGAGATATTGGTCACCTCCACGCCGGTGTTCGATGAAAAGACCGGGGAACTTGTGGGCTCGGTGTCCAACTTCCGCGACCTGACGGAGCTGAACAGCAGCCGCGCGGGCATGGAGCTGACCGACCTGGAGTACCGCACCATGCTGGCCCAGAAGGAGGACATGCTGGATCGGCTGCGGGCCCGCCTGTCCAGCGTGGAGCAGGACATGAGCGGCGTGGGCATGGTGGGCCGGAGCAAGGCCGTGCGCAATCTGGTGGAGCTGGCCAGCCGCATCGCCAGCGTCAACTCCACGGTGCTCATCACCGGGGAGTCCGGCGTGGGCAAGGACGTTTTCTGCCGCCTGGTGCACCACCTGGGCAACGAAAAGCTGCCCTATGTGAAGATCTCCTGCGCCGCCATCCCGGAGAATCTGCTGGAATCGGAGCTGTTCGGCTATGAGCCCGGGGCCTTCACCGGCGCCAGCCGCCGGGGCAAGGCGGGCATCCTGGAGCAGGCGGAGGACGGCATCGTGTTTCTGGACGAGATCGGCACCCTGCCCATGCATCTCCAGTCCAAACTCCTCACCCTCCTGCAGGACCGCTGGTATTACCGCGTGGGCGGCACCCAGCAGATCGCCCTCCGGGCCCGCATCATGGCCGCCACCAACGAAAATCTCCGCCAGGCGGTGGCCGACGGCACCTTCCGGGGGGACCTCTATTACCGGCTCAACGTGATCCCCGTCTATATCCCGCCCCTGCGGGAGCGCATCGAGGATATCCCCCTGCTGGTGGACGACATGATCCGCAAGCTCAACAACACCTATGGCACCAAGAAAAATTTCAGCAATGACGCCATGGCGGCCTTCAAGCGGTACGACTGGCCCGGCAACGTGCGGGAGCTGACCAACGTGGTGGAGCGCATGTACGTCCTGACCCCCAGCGAGGTCATCGGGGTGGAGATGCTGCCCGGCGAGCTGTCCGCGGCGATCGGGGACACGCTGCTGGACCTGAGCGGGGACAAGACCCTCAAGGCGGTGCTGGCCCAGGTGGAGAAGCGGGTGCTGGCAGAGGCGCTCCAGTCGGAGCGGAAGCTGCAGGACATTGCGGACGGGCTGGGCATCAGCCTCTCCAGCCTGGAGCGCAAGGCCCGGCAGTACCAGCTGCCCCTGCGCTACCGCCGGGGCGAGTGAGCGCCGGGAAGAAGAATTGAACCAGGCCGCTGCCCCGTGGGCAGCGGCCTGGTTACGCAAAAGGGCGGAGCCCGGTTGGCTCCGCCCTTTTGCACAGGAGTATGCTGATGAAGAA
>CAVJBM010000190.1:0-6825 GCA_963647775.1 Anaerovibrio sp. | reverse complement strand
GCGGCTGAAGCCCCAGTATCTGGAGTTGAAAAAGGTCTACCGCCGGGTCACCAGCCACGGTGCGCTGGGCCGAGGGCTCTATAAGGTCACCCACCGGGTGAAGAAGATTATCAAGGACGCCCTGCTCTCCGGCAGCATGTTCGAGGATATGGGCTTCACCTACCTGGGCCCGGTGGACGGCCACGACGTGAAGCAGCTGACCCGCCTGCTGCGCTATGCCGCGGAGCTGGAGGGGCCGGTGCTCCTCCACGTCAAGACGGTAAAGGGCAAGGGCTATCTCCCCGCGGAGCAGGAGCCGGACCGCTTCCACGGCATCGGTCCCTTTGACCGGGAGACGGGCAGGGCCCTGTCCTCCGGCGGGCAGAACTTCTCCGCCGTGTTCGGCGAGACCATGTGCGAGTTGGCGGAGGAGCGGGACGAGCTGTGCGCCATCACGGCGGCCATGCAGTCCGGCACCGGACTGGACGGCTTCGCCGCCCGCTATCCGGACCGGTTTTTCGATGTTGGCATCGCCGAGGAGCACGCGGCGGCCATGGCAGCCGGCATGGCCAAGCAGCGGGCGCTGCCGGTGTTCGCGGTGTACTCCTCCTTCCTCCAGCGGTCCTACGATATGCTCCTCCACGACGTGGGCATCCAGGGGCTTCATGTGGTGTTCGGCGTGGACCGGGCCGGCCTGGTGGGGGAGGACGGCGAGACTCACCACGGCGTGTTCGACGTGGGCTATCTGCGCACCGTGCCCGGCATGAGCGTTCTGTGTCCCGCCAGCTTTGCGGAGCTGCGGGCCATGCTCCGCCACGCGGTGCTGGAGATGCGCGGCCCGGTGGCGGTGCGCTACCCCAGAGGGGGCGAGGGTGCCTACCGCGGCCTGTCCAGGGTGGACGGGGCCTCCGTGCTTCGAGAGGGCACGGACATCACCCTGGCGGCCTACGGCACCATGGTGAACGAGGCCATGGAGGCCGCCCGTCTGCTGGAGCAGCAGGGGGTCAGCGCCCAGGTGGTCAAGCTGAACAGCATCGCCCCTCTGGACCTGGACCTGATCGCCGCCTGCGCCGGGCAGACCGGCCGCCTGCTGGTGGCGGAGGAGTGCGTGGACGCCAACTGCGTGGGCCGGGAGATCGTCTCCGGGCTGATGCTCGGCGGCAGCACGGGCGTCCGGGCGGCGCTGGTCAACCTTGGAAACAAATTCGTGCCCCAGGGCACGGTGCCCCAGCTGCGGGCCCTGTGCGGCATCGACGGGGCCTCGCTGGCCAAAAAAGCGATGGAGGTGATGCGCCGTGGCTAAGAAAAGACTGGACGTGCTGCTGGTGGAGCAGGGCCTGGCCGACAGCCGGCAGAAGGCCCAGGCCATCATCATGGCCGGGCAGGTGTTCTGCGGGGACCGCCGCTGCGACAAGGCGGGCATGACCCTGGACGAGACCGCCGTGCTCACCGTCCGCGGCCAGACCCTCCGCTACGTGAGCCGGGGCGGCCTCAAGCTGGAAAAGGCCATGAAATGCTTCCCCATTACCCTGGCAGGCAAGGTGGCCGCCGACATCGGTGCCTCCACCGGCGGTTTTACCGACTGCATGCTCCAGAACGGGGCCGTGCGGGTGTACGCCGTGGACGTGGGCTACGGCCAGCTGGCCTGGTCCCTGCGGGAGGACCCCCGGGTGGTCTGCCTGGAGCGCACCAACGCCCGCTATCTCTCGGAAAAGGAGATCCCCGAGCTGCTGGATTTTGCCTCGGTGGACGTTTCCTTCATCTCGCTGAAGCTGATCCTGCCCGCGCTCCGGGGCCGCATGAAGCCAGACGGCCAGGCGGCGGTGCTCATCAAGCCGCAGTTTGAGGCCGGCCGGGAAAAGGTGGGAAAAAAGGGCGTCGTCCGTGACCCAGCGGTCCACCTGGAGGTGCTGGAGCACTTCCTGACCCACGCCGCCGACGCGGAATTCACTGTAAAGGGAATCGACTTTTCACCAATTCGCGGACCAGAGGGAAACATCGAATACCTCGGCTATCTCTCCGCCGAGCCCGGCCAGCCGGAGTACGGCGACCTGACTGCTCTGGTGGAGCGTTCGCACGGAGAACTGGAGGGGGGCGCCCAATGAAGATCGTACTGAGTCCCAACCCCTACCGGGACAAAAACCTGGCCGCGGCGCTGGAGGCCAAGCGCATTCTGGAAGCGGACGGGGCGGAGGTGTCCGTGTGTCTGCCCTTTGAGGCGGACGAGGCCACCCAGGCCGCCGTCAGCGGCCGGGTGAAGCTCAAGCGCCTGAACCGGGAGCTGGAGCGGGCGGACCTGCTTATCTGCTTCGGCGGCGACGGCACCATCCTCCACGCCGCCCACGATGCCAGCCCCCGCCAGGTGCCCATTCTTGGGGTGAACCTGGGCAGCGTGGGCTTCATGGCCGAGTTGGAGCGGGATCAGCTGGATCTGCTCTCCGGCCTTGGGGGGAAAAAGCTGACCATCGAGCCCCGGATGATGCTGGACGTCCGGGTGCGCCGGGAGGGCCGCCCCGTGTTCACCGAGACCGCCCTCAACGACGCGGTCATCGTCAAGGGCGCGGTGGCCCGGATGCTGGACCTGGAGGTGCTGGCGGACGGCGCGCTGATCTCCGCCTTCTCCGGGGACGGGGTCATCGTGGCCACACCCACCGGCTCCACCGCCTATTCCATGGCGGCGGGGGGGCCCATCGTGGAGCCCACGTCGGAGAACACCATCATGACCCCGGTGTGCGCCCATTCCCTCCACGCCAAGCCCTTCGTGCTGGACAGCCGCAGGACCGTGGGGGTGCGCATCGCCCACGGCAGCCGCAAGACCGCCTATCTGTCGGTGGACGGGGGCAAGGCCTTCCGCATCCAGCCCGGCGATTTGGTGGAGTGCCGCAAGTCCCGGCAGGTCACCCGCCTGGTGCGGCTCACCGGCCGCAGCTTTTATGAACTCATCAACAATAAACTCGGAAAGGCGTGAGCGTATGAAGTCCAAACGTCAGGAGGAGATCCTGCGGCTGATCGCCCAGCAGGACATCGAGACCCAGGAGCAGATGATGGCCGCCCTGGAGGCGGTGGGCATCAAGGCCACCCAGGCCACCATTTCCCGGGACATCAAGGCGCTGAACCTGATCAAGCAGCCCTCGGAGCAGGGGGTGAACCGCTACGTGGCTGCCCCCGCGCCGCAGGCTCACCACAGCTTCAGCGGCCGGCTGCGCAACATTTTCCGGGAGGGAGTCACCTCCTTTGATGTGGCCCAGAACATCGTCGTGATCAAGACCGTCACCGGCCTGGCCCAGGCCGCCGGCGCAGCCCTGGACGGCATGGCCATCGAGGGCTTTGTGGGCTCTCTGGCGGGAGACGACACCGTCATCCTGATCATGCGCAGCAATCAGGTGGCGGAGGAATTCTGCCGGGACCTGAAATCCATGCTGGACTGAGGTGCGGCCTATGCTCGCTTTGCTGCATATCGAAAACGTCGCCGTGATCTCAGAGGCGGACATTTCCTTTGACCGGGGCTTCAATGTGCTCACCGGTGAGACCGGCGCGGGCAAATCCATCGTCATCGACGCCATCGGCGCCATCACCGGCGAGCGCACCAGCCGGGATCTGATCCGCACCGGGGCCAGGTCGGCCCGGGTGTCCGCTGTGTTCCGGGACCTGCCGCCCCTGGCCTGGTTTGAGGAGCAGGGCATCGCTCCGGACGAAAACGGCGAGCTGCTGCTGGAGCGGGTGATCCTGGCCGACGGCAAAAATACCTGCCGGGTGAACGGCCGGCCTCTGCTGGTGAGCCAGCTGAAGGACCTGGGCTGCCGCCTGCTGAACATCCACGGCCAGCACGACGGACAGCAGCTGCTGGACGAGGAGTGCCACCTGGACTATCTGGACAGCTTCGGCGGGCTGGAGGGCGTCCGCGGGGACTACGCCGCCGCCTTCGGCGAGGTCCGTCGGCTCCGGCAGGAGCTGGACGCCGGCCAGATGGACGAGGCGGAGAAGGCCCGCCGCATGGACACCCTGACCTACCAGATCGGCGAACTGGAGGCCGCCGGGCTCCAGCCCGGCGAGGAGGAGGAACTGACCGCCCGCCGGGAGCTGCTGCGCAACGCGGAGCGGCTCACCTCCGCCATGGAGGAGGCCCGCCGGGCCCTCACCGGCGGGGACGAGGGGGACGGCGCGGTGTCTCTGCTGGCGTCGGCCCAGGAGGCACTGGCCCAGGGCGGCCGTTACAGCGAGGAGCTGGGCCGCCTGGCCGCGCTGGCTGAGGAGCTGCGCTGCTCCGCCGACGACCTGGCCGAACAGGTGCGGGACGTGCAGGACACCATGGAATTCTACCCCGGTGAACTGGACGAACTGGAGGAGCGGCTGGACCGGCTCCATCGGCTGAAGAAGAAATACGGCGGCAGCGTGGAGGAGATGCTGGACTATCTGGAGCGGTGCCGCCGGGAGCTGGACGAGATCCAATTCTCCGACGAGCGGATGGAAAAGCTGGAGCGTGAACTTGGAAGAGCGCTGAAAACAGCTGAGAGTAAAGGGAAGATACTTACCAGTGAGCGCCGCGCCGCGGCGGACAAGCTGGCGGCGCGGATCGGGTCAGAGTTGGCGGAACTGGACATGCCGCGGGTCCGGTTCGAGGTGGAATTCGCCCCCAAGGACTGCCGGGACGGCATGGACGCCACCGGCATGGACACGGTGCGCTTCCTCATGTCCGCCAACCTGGGCGAGGCGCTGAAGCCCATCGACAAGGTGGCCTCCGGCGGCGAGCTGGCCCGCATCATGCTGGCGCTGAAAAACGTGCTGGCGGAGAACGACCAGGTGAGCACCCTGGTGTTCGACGAGGTGGACACCGGCGTCTCCGGCCGGGCGGCGGGCAAGGTGGCCCGCAAGCTGTGCCAGGTGGCCCGGAGCAAGCAGGTCCTCTGCGTCACCCATCTGCCCCAGATCGCGGCCATGGGCGACGTGCACTTCTCCGTGGAGAAGGGGGAGGCCGGCGGCCGCACCTTCACCCGGGTGGAGCGGCTGGACCGGGAGCGCCGGCGGGAGGAGCTGGCCCGTCTCAGCGGCGGCGCCGCCGTGACCCGCACCATGCTGGACAGCGCGGAGGAGCTCCTGCGGGAAGCGGAACATTTTAAGAAAGAGATCGGCGATCAGACATGATAAAAGGCGCTTTTTTTGATGTGGACGGTACCCTGATCCCCTACGGCGGGAATCTGCTGCCCGAGGACCTGCGGGACGATCTGCTGGCCCTGCGGGCCGGCGGGGTGAAGCTGTTTCTGGCCACGGGCCGCAGCAAGCGTGACCTGGACAAGACCGGGATGCTCCGGGATGTGACCTTTGACGCCTATCTCACCATGAACGGGCACCGCTGCTTTGACGACCGCGGGCTCTACCGGGACGTGTCCATCCCCCGGGAGGACGTGGCGGCGGCCTGCCAGGTCCTGCGGGAACGGCTGGACCTCATCGCTGTGATGGAGACCGACCAGGGGAACTTCCTCACCCGCATGGAGGAGGGCCTGCTCCCCCTGTTCCGGGACATCCACACGCCGGTCTATCCCGTGCGCGCGCCGGAGGCGGCCCTGGAGGAGAGCGTCTATCAGTTCGTTCCCTTTGTGCTGCCGGGGGAGGAGGGGCTGTTCCTGTCCAAGATGCCCCACTGCATGGCCACCCGCTGGCACCCTCACGCCATCGACGTGATCCCGGCTGGGGGCGGCAAGGCCGACGGCATCCGCGCCACCCTGGAGCGCTTCGGCATGAAGCGGGAGGAGGTCATCGCCTTCGGCGACGGCGACAACGACCGCAGCATGATCGCCCTGGCGGGGATCGGCGTGGCTATGGGCAACAGCGGCGAAGAGCTCAAGGCCGAGGCGGACTATGTCACCGACGCGGTGGACCGCGGCGGCGTGTCCAAGGCCCTGCGGCATTTCGGATTGCTGCCTTGACAAGGCCGGCAGCCTGTGCTATGATACCCACAATGCTGAGATGAGGAAGAGTAACAGGATCACTCCTGCCCAGAGAGCCCCCGGCCGGTGAAAGGGGGAGAGGAGCCCCTGCGAATACCCCCCGGAGCAGCCGCCTGAACGGGAGACCCAGTAGGGCCGGCCGGCCGCGCCCGATATCGCGCCTGAGTCGAGAGACTCTCTGAGGCTGCGTCCGCGAGGGCGCGGCGAACAGAGGTGGTACCGCGTTTCAACGCCCTCTGTCCTGCGGGACGGAGGGCGTTTTTATGCTCCTGCCCGCAATAAATCGAAAAAGTGAGGAACGCAAAATGGGAATTTACGAAGAACTGCAGGCCCGCGGGCTCATCGCCCAGGTGACGGATGAGGATCAGATCCGGGAGCTGGTGAACAACGGAAAGGCGACCTTTTACATCGGCTTTGACCCCACGGCGGACAGCCTCCATGTGGGGCACTTCATGGCGCTCTGCCTGATGAAGCGGCTCCAGATGGCGGGCAACCGGCCCGTGGTCCTGGTGGGCGGCGGCACCGGCTATATTGGCGATCCCTCCGGTCGGACGGATATGCGCTCCATGATGACTCCGGAGACCATCCAGCACAACTGCGACTGCTTCAAAAAGCAGATGGAGCGGTTCATCGACTTCGGCGAGGACAAGGCCATCATGGTCAACAATGCCGACTGGCTGCTGAAGCTGAACTACGTGGACCTCCTGCGGGAGGTGGGGGCCTGCTTCTCTGTGAACAACATGCTCCGGGCCCGCTGCTACGAGCAGCGGATGGAGCGCGGCCTCTCCTTCCTGGAGTTCAACTACATGATCATGCAGTCCTACGACTTCTATCACCTCTTCCAGGCTTACGGCTGCAACATGCAGTTCGGCGGCGACGACCAGTGGAGCAACATGCTGGG
>CAVJBM010000189.1:0-4739 GCA_963647775.1 Anaerovibrio sp. | reverse complement strand
GAGCACGGGCAGCAGGGCGGCCATGGACTGGGCGGGAGTAGTCTGGGTCCTGCCGCCGAAGGGCATGGTCACGCTGCCGGCGCCGATGGTGCCGTCGAACCGCTCGGTCAGGCCCCGGCGGCTGGCGCATTTGAGACTGGCGGCCACCGAGCGCAGATCGCCCTCCGGGGCGCGGCCCAGGTTGGCGCGGTCGGTCTCCGCCACCCGGACCTCCGTGTGCTTGGCCGCGCCGTTGGTGTCCAGGAAGGCCCGGGACAGGTCCGCGATGGTCTGGCCCTTCCAGCGCATGACCATCCGGGGGGCCTCGGTGACCACAGCCACACGGTAGGCCTCCAGATTCTCCCGCTCCGCGGCGGCGATGAAGGCGGCCTCGTCCTCCGGGGCCACGACGACGGCCATGCGCTCCTGACTCTCGGAGATGGCCAACTCGGTGCCGTCCAGCCCGTCGTACTTCCGGCGGACGGCGTCCAGCTCGATCTCCAGCCCGTCGGCCAGCTCGCCCACGGCCACGGACACGCCGCCCGCGCCGAAGTCGTTGCACCGCTTGATGAGCCGGGTCACGGCCCCGTCCCGGAACAAGCGCTGCAGCTTGCGCTCCTCGGGGGCGTTGCCCTTCTGGACCTCGCTGGCCATGGTCGACAGGGATTTGGCGTCATGGCTCTTGGAGGAGCCGGTGGCGCCGCCGATGCCGTCCCGGCCGGTGCGGCCGCCCAGCAGGATGATCACATCGCCGGGGGCGGGGCGCTCCCGCCGGACGTTTTCCGCGGGGGCGGCGGCCACCACCGCGCCGCACTCCAGCCGCTTGGCGATGTAGCCCTCGTGGTAGACCTCGGCCACGTGGCCGGTGGCCAGGCCGATCTGGTTGCCGTAGGAGGAGTAGCCCGCCGCGGCGGTCTGGGCCAGCTTCCGCTGGGGCAGTTTGCCGGGCAGGGTGTCGCTCAGAGGCTTGCGGGGGTCGCCGCCGCCGGTGACGCGCATGGCCTGATGGACGTAAGCCCGGCCGGAGAGGGGGTCCCGGATGCAGCCGCCGATGCAGGTGGCCGCGCCGCCGAAGGGCTCGATCTCCGTGGGGTGGTTGTGGGTCTCATTTTTGAACATGAGCAGCCAGTCCTGCTCCTCGCCGTCCACCACTGCGGGCACGTGGATGGAGCAGGCGTTGATCTCCTCGCTCTCGTCCAGCTCAGGCAGCAGGCCGCGCTTTTTCAGCGTTTTGGTGCCGATGGTGGCAATGTCCATCAGGGTCTGGGGCCGCTTGGCGGCCTTTTCCTCGCCGTAAACCTCCACCCGGGCGGCCAGATAGCGGTCATAGGCGGCCTGAACGGCGCTGTCCCCGATGGTCACCCGGTCGATGTGGGTGGAGAAGGTGGTGTGCCGGCAGTGGTCGGACCAATAGGTGTCCACAACCCGGATCTCGGTGATGGTGGGGTCCCGGTGCTCCGCATCCCGGAAGTAGACCTGCAAAAATTTCAGGTCGTCCAGATCCATGGCCAGCCCCAGCCGGTCCAGCAGGGCGGACAGCGCCCCCTCGTCCATGGCGGTGAAGCCGGTGACGGTCTCCACGGTGCTGGGCTGCTCGTGCTGGAGCTTCAGGGTCTCCGGCAGGTCGAGGGACGCCTCCCGGCTCTCCACCCTGTTGATGACATAGCTCTTCACAGCCTCCACCTCGGCGGGGGAGAGGGCGCCGTACAGGGCGTAGACCTTGGCGGAGCGGATGAGTGGCCGCTCTCCCTGACTGAGCATCTGGATGCACTGGGCGGCGGAGTCGGCCCGCTGGTCGAACTGGCCGGGCAGGGGCTCCACGGCGAAGAGGGCCGCGGCATCCCCGGCGTCGATGGCGTCGGAAACCACGTCGATCTGCGGCTCGGAAAAGACGGTCCCCTTGGCGTAGTCAAACAGGGCGGCGTCCATATCCTCCGCGTCATAGCGGTTCCACAGCTTGACGGCGGTGAGGCCGCTCAGCCCGAGAAAGGAGCGGCAGTCGGCCAGCAGGGCGGCCTCCTCCGGGGCGAGGCCGGGCTTTTTCGTGACGTAAACTCGATAGACCATTACTTTCCCTCCAGTGCCGCCAGGGCCTTCCCACCGATGTCCCGGCGGAAGCAGCGGTTCTCAAACTGTACGCCCTCCATCAGGCGGTAGGCCGCCCGGACGGCGTCGGGCAGGGTGTCCGCCGCGGCGGTGACGCCCAGCACCCGGCCGCCGGAGGTGACCAGCCGGCCGTCCTCCCGCAGCCTGGCCCCGGCGACATAGGCGTGGGCCCGGGCCTCCTCGGTCATGGTGATGGGGAAGCCGGTGTCATATTTGCCGGGATAGCCGCTGGAGGCGGCCACCACGCAGCAGGCCGCGTCGGCGGAGAACTTCACGGGGCAGTCCGCCAGCTTCCCGGCCTCCACTGCCTCCATGACGGTGAGCAGGTCGCTCTCCAGCAGGGGGAGCACCACCTGGGTCTCCGGGTCGCCGAAGCGGCAGTTGTACTCGATGACCTTGGGGCCGTTCTTGGTGAGCATCAGGCCGAAGTACAGGCAGCCCTTGAAGGGCCGGCCCTCGGCGGCCATGGCCCGGATGGTGGGCAGGAAGATGGTGTCCATGCACACCTGAGCCACCTCAGGGGTGTAATAGGGGTTGGGGGCGATGGTGCCCATGCCGCCGGTGTTCAGGCCCTGATCGCCGTCCAGCGCCCGCTTATGGTCCATGGAGGACACCATGGGCGCCACGGTCTCGCCGTCAGTGAAGGACAGCACGGACACCTCCGGCCCCTCCAGAAACTCCTCAATGACCACCCGGCTGCCGGACTCGCCGAAGACCTTGTCCTCCATCATGGCGTGGACGGCGTCCTCGGCCTCCTGCCGTGTCATGCACACCAGCGCGCCCTTGCCCAGGGCCAGGCCGTCCGCCTTCACCACGATGGGGATGGGGGCGGAGGCCAGATAGTCCAGGGCGGCGGCGGGTTCGTCAAACACCCGGTAGGCGGCGGTGGGGATGTGGTACTTGCGCATGAGGTCTTTGGAGAAGACCTTGCTGCTCTCGATCTCGGCGGCCTTGGCGTCAGGCCCGAAGCAGCGGAAGCCCGCGGCATGGAGGGCGTCCACCGCGCCCAGCGCCAGCGGATCGTCCGGAGCCACCACTACGAAGTCGGCCCCGCACTCCTGAGCGGCCTTTACCAGACCGGGGATGTCCTTCACGCTGCCGGGCAGGCAGACGGCATCCGCCGCCATGCCGCCGTTGCCGGGCAGGGCGTAGAGCCGCTCCACCCGGGGGCTCTCCTTCAGCTTTTTGACGATGGCGTGCTCCCGCCCGCCGGAGCCGATGACCAGTACATTCATTTCGGATACCCCCTGGAGTATTTTAATGGTGGAACAGCCGCAGTCCGGTGAAGCACAGCACCATGCCGTACTTGTCGGCGGCGGCGATGACGTTGTCGTCCCGGATGGAGCCGCCGGGCTCGGCGATGTACTGCACGCCGGACTTCCGGGCCCGCTCCACATTGTCGCCGAAGGGGAAGAAGGCGTCGCTGCCCACGGTGACGCCGCTCTGGCCGGCGATCCACGCCCTTTTCTCCTGAACAGTCATGGGCTCCGGCCTGACGGCAAAGGTGTTCTGCCACACGCCGTCGGCCAGCAGGTCCTCCCACTCGTCGGAGAGGTAGACGTCAATGGCGTTGTCCCGGTCGGGCCGGCGGACGGTGGGCAGGAACTCCAGCGCCAGCACCTTGGGATGCCGCCGGAGATACCAGTTGTCTGCCTTGTTGCCCGCCAGGCGGGTGCAGTGGATGCGGCTCTGCTGCCCGGCGCCCACGCCGATGGCCTGCCCGTCCTTCACGTAGCAGACGGAGTTGGACTGGGTGTATTTCAGGGTGATGAGCGCCACCTTTATGTCCCGCCGGGCCCCCTCGGGGAGGTCGCGGTTGGCGGAGACGATGCTGTCCAGCAACTCATCGGTGATCTTGGCGTTGTTGTGGCCCTGCTCAAAGGTGACGCCGAACACGTCCTTGCGCTCCAGCGGGGCGGGGACGTAGTCCGGGTCGATCTGGACGACGTTATAGCCGCCCTTTTTCTTGCTGCGGAGGATGGCCAGTGCCTCGTCGGTGTAGCCGGGGGCGATGATGCCGTCGGACACCTCGGGCTTCAGGTAGGCGGCAGTGGCGGCGTCGCACACGTCAGACAGGGCCGCCCAGTCGCCATAGGAGCTGAGCCGGTCCGCCCCTCGGGCCCGGATATAGGCGCAGGCCAGCGGGGTGAGCTCCAGACTGTCGTCCACGAAATAGAGCTTCTTGTCAACCTCGCTGAGGGGCAGACCCACGGCCGCCCCGGCGGGGGAGACGTGCTTGAAGCTGGCGGCGGAGGGCAGGCCGGTGGCCTCCTTCAGCTCCTTCACCAGCTGCCAGGAGTTGAGGGCGTCCAGCAGGTTGATGTAGCCGGGCTTTCCGTTCAGCACGGTGATGGGCAGGTCGGAGCCGTCTCCCATGAACACCCGGGCGGGCTTCTGGTTGGGGTTGCAGCCGTATTTCAGTTCCAGTTCGTTCATGTGTCAGTCCCCCAGATTCTTGTTGAAGATGGTCACCTTGCCCCCCACGTTGGCGTAGAGGGACACCTTATTCTCCCCGTTGAGGGCGGTCCAGACGGCCCCGGGCTCCGGCATGGTGACGGGGATGGGCTCCCCAGCGAAGGAGGGCAGCGGGTCCCCGGGCCCCTGATAGGTGCTGATAAAATAGCCCATGCCCTCGTCGCAGCCCTCATAGGAGA
>CAVJBM010000188.1:0-7128 GCA_963647775.1 Anaerovibrio sp. | reverse complement strand
ACCGACACCTTCGTGAAGGTCGTGTCCTGGTACGACAACGAGATGGGCTACTCCAACAAGGTGCTGGACCTCATCGAGCACATGTACAAGGTGGACCACAAGTAAGAAGCTGGTCTTTGAGGACGGCTCCGCGCCAGCGGGGCCGTCCTTTTTCAAACGGATCTTTCTTCTTTTACGACGAGGGCCTGACCACGGCGGAGATCGCCGCCGATCTCGGTCTGGCGGAGGGGACGGTCCGCGCCCAGCTGAGCCGGGGGCGGGCCCTCCTGCGGGACATGCTGAAAGGAGACGTTGACGATGGAACGCTATCGAAAGGCCAATGAGGACATCCGCGCTCCGGAGGGGCTCAAGCGCGCGGCGGCGGCCCCCGGACCGGCCCGCCGGCGGAGCCGCTGGATGGGCGTGACCGCGGCGGTGCTGGCGCTGGCGGTGCTGGGCGGGCTGCTGCTGTGGCCGGGCTCGCCCCTGGCTCCCACCGCCCGGGCGGCCGTGGCGGAGGCGAAGTATCCGTCCTCCGGCGGCGGGGAAGCCCTGCGGGCCCTGCGCCCCGACGGGGACGGGCTGGCGGACTTCTACGGCAGGACCATGACCCAGTACCTCTCCGGCGGGACGGAGAACAGAGTGTACTCCCCCCTGAACGTCTACATGGCCCTGGCCATGCTGGCGGAGGTCACCGACGGGGACAGCCGGGGGCAGATCCTGGACCTGCTGGGGGTGGAGAATGTGGAGGAGCTGCGGGCCCTGTCCTCCGCCCTGTGGAACGCCAACTACCGCGCGGACAGCACCACCACCAGCATCCTGGCCTCCTCCCTGTGGCTGGACAAGGACCTGACCTATGACCGGGAGACGCTGGAGCGGCTGGCGGAGGTGTACTACGCCTCCTCCTATACCGGGAAGATGGGCTCGGCGGAGTTCAACAGGACGCTGCAAGGCTGGCTGGACCGGCAGACCGGCGGCCTGCTGAAGGAGGCGGCCCAGGGCGTGGAGCTCACGCCGGAGACCGTGCTGGCCCTGGCCTCCACCCTCTATTATAAGGTGCGCTGGGCGGACGAGTTCCAAAAGGGCAATAACGTCACCGACGTGTTCCGCAGCCCGGCGGGGGACGTCACCGCCGTCTACATGCGCCAGAGCGACGACGGCACCTACTACTACGGCGAAAAGTTCAGCGCCATCCGCCGGTCCTTCAAGGTGGGCGGGTCCATGTGGTTCATCCTGCCGGACGAGGGCTATACCCCAGAGGACCTGCTGAACGACCCGGAGGCCATGGCCTTCCTGTCCGACGCGGCGGCCCGGTCCGGCTGGGAAAAGACCAAGCGCCTCATCATCCACCAGTCCATTCCCAAGTTCGACGTGACGGCGGAGGCCGACCTGATGGCGGGGCTGAAGGCCCTGGGAGTCACCGACGTGTTCGACGCCGGGCGGGCGGACTTCACCCCGGCCCTGCCGGGGGCGGAGGACGTGGCGGTCAGCCAGGTGACCCACGCCGCCCGGGTGACCATCGACGAGGAGGGCTGCACCGCCGCGGCCTTCACGGTGATGCCCATGGCCGGGGCCGCCCAGCCGCCGGACGAGGAGGTGGACTTCACCCTGGACCGGCCCTTCCTCTTCCTGGTGGAGAGCAGCAGCGGCCAGGCGCTGTTCGCCGGCGTGGTGAATCAGCCATAGCGGAAGGAAAAACAGCCCGGCAGGTGAGTCTGCCGGGCCGTTTTATTTGCATTTTTCCCCGCCATCCGCTATACTAAGAAAAAAACGACGAAAGGGGGAGGGGCTATGACAGTGGCGGTCATCGGCGGGGGAGCCGCCGGGCTGACGGCGGCCCTCACCGCCGCGGAGCAGGGGGCCGACGTGGTCCTGCTGGAGCGGCAGGGCCGGGTGGGCCGCAAGCTGCTGGCCACCGGCAACGGCCGGTGCAACCTCACCAACCTCCACGGGGAGCCGGAGCACTGGCACGGGGCGGACCCGGCCTTTGCCCGCCCGGCGCTGGCGGCCTTCGGCCCGGAGGAGGCGGTGGAGTTTTTCCGCTCTCTCGGCCTGCTGACGGCGGCGGAGCCCTCCGGCCGGGTGTACCCCCTGTCCGATCAGGCGGGCAGCGTGGTGGACGTGCTGCGCTTTGCCGTGCAGGCGGCGGGGGTGACGGTGCGGACGGATTTTGATGTCACCGCCCTCCAGCCCGACGGGAGGGGCTTCCGCATCCGGTCGGCGGAGGAGACCCTCCGGGCGGAGCGGGTGATCCTCTGCTGCGGCGGCATGGCCGGCGGCCCCCTGGGCGGGACCAGAAGCGGCTATGACCTGCTGAAGGCCCTGGGCCACCGCATGACCAAGCTGTACCCCGCCCTGGTGCAGCTGCGCACGGAGCCCACCTGGGTCCGCTCCCTGAAGGGGGTCCGGGCGGACGCCGCCCTCACCCTCCGCCGGGGGGACGAGGTGCTGGCCGCCGGCGGGGGAGAGGTGCAGTTCACCGACTACGGCATCAGCGGCCCGGCGGTGTTTGAGCTGTCCCGGGCGGCCTCCACCGCAGGGGGAGAGCTCACCCTCGCCCTGGACCTGCTGCGGGACGCGGCGTTTGCCGATGTGACCGCCCTGCTGGAGCGCCGCTGCGCCGCCCTGCCGGAGCTGACGGTCAGCGACCTGTTCACCGGGATGCTCCACAACCGCCTGGGCCGCACGGCGGCCCGATACGCCGGGCTGGCGCTGGACACCCCCCTCTCCGCCCTGGGGCGGAAGGACCTGCGCCGGGCGGCGGGGGCTGTGAAGGGCTTTGCCCTGCCGGTCACCGGCACCCAGGGCTTTGACAGCGCCCAGGTCACCGCCGGCGGCGCCCGGACGGAGGAGTTCGACCCCCGCACCCTCCAGAGCCGCCTGGTGCCCGGCCTGTACGCCGCCGGGGAACTGCTGGACGTGGACGGCGACTGCGGCGGCTACAACCTCCAGTGGGCGTGGGCCAGCGGCCGCCTGGCGGGGAGGCTGCTGTGATGGACATCCGCTATCTGGACGGCGATCTCATCGTCTGTGTCAAGCCCGCCGGGGTGCTCTCCACCGACGAGCCCGGCGGGCTGCCGGACCTGCTGCGGCAGGAACTGGGGGCGGACACCGTCCTCACCGTCCACCGGCTGGACCGGGTGGTCAGCGGCCTGATGGTGCTGGCCCGGAGCAAGCCCGCCGCCGCGGAGCTGGGCCGGCAGATCATGGCGCGCACCTTTGAAAAGGACTATCTGGCCGCCCTCCACGGGGCGCCGGCGGGGGAGAGGGGCACCCTCCCCGACCTGCTGGGCCGGGACAAGGCCCGGAGGATGACCTTTGTGGCGGCGGAGCCCGCCCGGGGCGTGCAGGAGGCGGTGCTGGACTATCAGGTGCTGGAGCGGGCGGGGGACCTGTCCCTGGTGCGGGTGGAGCTGCGCACCGGCCGCACCCACCAGATCCGGGTGCAGTTTGCCTCCCGGGGCCTGCCCCTGGCGGGGGAGCGGAAATACGCCGTTCTGGAGGACGGCTGCCCCCTGGCCCTGTGGTCTCACCGGCTGGCCCTTGACCATCCCGCCACCGGAAAGCGGCTGGAGTTTTCCGCCCTGCCCCCGGCCATCGTGCCGTGGAATGGGTTCAAGATTCTAAACGATTTGAAATAATGATTGACAAAAATACAGGAGGTAATTGTATGGAGACCATGAAAGCCCTGCTGGAGCGCCGCAGTATCCGCGGCTACAAGCCCGACCCCGTCCCCGCCGACGTGCTGGAGGACATCCTCAAGGCGGGCACCTACGCGGCCACCGGCATGGGGAAGCAGTCCCCCATCATCCTGGCCGTCACCAACAAGGCGGTGCGGGATAAGCTGTCCGCCCTCAACGCCAGGATCATGGGCCGGGAGGGGATGGACCCCTTCTACGGCGCGCCGGCGGTGCTGGTGGTGCTGGCGGACAAGAGCATCCCCACCCATGTGTACGACGGCAGCCTGGTCATGGCCAATCTCATGCTGGCGGCCTTTGACAAGGGCGTGGGCAGCTGCTGGATCCACCGGGCGAAGGAGACCTTCGAGACCGAGGAGGGCAGGGCCCTCCTGCGGGAGCTGGGCATCGAGGGCGAGTACGAGGGCATCGGCAACTGCGTGCTGGGCTACCCCACGGAGGGCTGGCCGGAGGCCAGGCCCCGCAAGGAAAGCTACGTCTATTACGTGAAGTAAGCAAGAAAGATCCCCCTGCCGGGAGGCAGGGGGATTTTTGTGCGTCAGGCCATGAGGGCCTCCATCTCGTCCAGCAGGGAGTCGAACAGATCCAGGGCGTTCTGGATGGGCTCGGGGCTGGCCATGTCCACGCCCGCCAGCTTCAGCAGGTCGATGGGGTCCTTGGAGCAGCCGCCGGACAGGAAAGCCAGGTAGTCCTTCACGGCGCTCTCGCCCTCCCGCAGGATGCGGCGGGACAGGGCGATGGCGGCGGAGTAGCCGGTGGCGTACTGGTAGACATAATAATTGTAGTAGAAGTGGGGGATGCGGGCCCACTCCAGGGCGATCTCGTCGTCGCAGACCATGTCGGGGCCGTAGTACTTCTCGTTGATGGCCTTGTACTCCCGGCTCAGCAGGTCGGCGGTGAGGGTCTGGCCCTGGGCGGTGAGTTCGTTCATGCGCAGCTCGAACTCGGCAAACTGGGTCTGGCGGTACAGGGTGCCCCGGAACTGATCCAGGAAGTGGTTCAGGAGGTAGGCCCGCTCCTTCTTGTCGGTGGTGTGGGCCAACAGGTGCTCCATCAGCAGGGCCTCGTTGCAGGTGGAGGCCACCTCCGCCACAAAGATCACGTAGTCCTTGTAGGGGTCCTCCTGCCCGTGGGTGGAGTGGTAGGAGTGCAGGGCGTGGCCCATCTCGTGGGCCAGGGTGAACATGCTGTCCAGGTTGTCCTTGTGGTTGAGCAGCACGTAGGGGTGGGGCTCAGAGGAGCCGGAGGAGTACGCGCCGGAGCGCTTGCCCTCGTTCTCATACACGTCGATCCAGCGGCTGTCGAAGCCCTCCTTCAGGATGGCCCGGTAGGAATCGCCCATGGGGGCCAGCGCCTCGTACACGGTCTCCTTGGCCTGCTCAAAGGGGATGTTCATCTCCACGTCGCCCACCATGGGCACGTAGATGTCGTACATGTGCAGCTCGTCCAGGCCCAGCAGCTTCTTCCGCAGGGCCACATAGCGGTGCAGCTTGTCCAGGTTGCGGTTCACGGTGTCGATCAGGTTGTGGTACACAGTCTCGGGCACCCGGGTGCCGGACAGGGCGGCGGCCAGGGTGCTGGGGTACTTCCGGGCCTCGGCATAGAACTTCAGCTTCTTCATCTGCCCGCCCAGGGAGGCCGCCAGGGTGTTCTGCATCCCGCCGTACCCGGCGTACATGGACTGGAAGGCGTTCCTCCGCAGGGTGCGGTCGGCGCTCTCCATGCACAGGCCGTAAGAGCCGTTGCTCACCGGGCGGGGCCTGCCCTCGCTGTCCAGGGCGTCGGCAAACTTCAGGTCGGCGTTGGACAGCTTGTAGAACACGTCGCTGGGTACGCCGGCCATCTCCCCGGCGGCGGCCAGCAGCTTCTCCTCCGCGTCGGACAGGATGTGCTCCTTCTTCTCCCGCAGCACGGTGAAGTGCCGGCGGAAGTGCTCCAGCCGGGGCTCATCCTTGTAGAACTGCTCCATTTTCTCGTCGGAAATGGCCATCAGCTCCGGCAGCTCAAAGGCGGTGGCGGCGCCCAGCTGGACGGCCAGGGTGCCGATGCGGCCGTCCATATCCTGGTATTTGGCCACCCGGGTGTCCTCGTCGTACCTGCGGCTGGCGTAGTTGAACAGGCGCTCGAAGGCGCGCTCGATGCGGATGCTCTCGGTGACGTAGCGGTAGAGGGTCTCGGCGCTGTCGCCCAGATGGCCGGCGAAGGCGGCCAGCACGGCGGGCAGGCCCTGGGCCTCGGCAAAGGCGGCCTCCCACGCGTCGTCAGAGGGGAAGATGTCGGCAGTGTTCCACTTGTACTGCTCGGCGATCTCGCTGCGCTGGGGGACCTTTTTGGTTTCAGACATGGCAAATGCCTCCATTCTCGATGTGAATGAGGATAGTATACCACGCCGGCGGGGAAAAGGCAACGGTACATGCGCTCCGCCGGGGCGGGACAAAAATCGGGCCCCCGCTCATTAGAGCGGGGGCCCGGGGTGCGTTTTGATCAGCGCACAGAGGTCGATCAGTTGGCCTCGGTGGTGATGTAGATGACAGCGATCTGGTCCTTATCGGCGCCATCGCCGCCAACCTTGATGTATCTGACCTTGTCGCCGGAGACGGTAGCGGTCTTGGCGGTCAGGGTGTCGGCCTCGCCCTCGTGGCCGTCGGAGACGTTGAACACCTTGCAGTTCTCAGCGAAGTACACGGTGGTGCCGTTGATGACAGCGAAGGTCTCGTCCAGCAGTTCAACTTCCACGTTGGTGCCGTCATAGGCCTTGGGAGTAGCGGCGCTGACCTTGCCGTTGGTGTCGACGGTCAGGACGTAGACGTTACCCTCGACGAGGGTCAGAGCGGCGGAGGTGAAGTACTCAACAGCCTTGCCGTCGATGTAGAACAGTTCGGTGTAGCTGTCGGCCTCGGCGTCGTAGTCACCCTGGCCCGCATAGTAGGCATAGGTGGTCTCGGCGGCGGCAGGCACGGTGGTCTTGAAGGAGTTGATGGCGGCGACCACGCCGGCGGTGTTCAGGGTGTACACGGAGGCGTAGGTGCCGGTGACGAAGTTGGCAATGCCCTTGACCTCGGTCACGGTAACGGTCTTGGTGGCAGCGGCGTAGTCGTAGTAAGACCAGGTGGTGGCGCTGGTGGCGATCTTGCCGTCAACGTCAGCGCCCTTGGCGGTCAGAGCCAGGCTGGCATTGTAGGTGTCATCGGCCTCGATCTTGGCCAGGGTGTAGGTGCCGTCCTTCTGGACAGTGTACTTGACCCAGGTGTAGCCATTGAGGATAGCGCCGCCATCCATCAGATTCTCGGGGATGGAATCGTCGCCTCTATCGACGGCCTTGCCGTTCACGGTGACGGCAGTGACCACGCCGTTGGCGTCCACGGTGGTCTTGACGGTCAGGTCAACGACCTTGGTGCCGTCCACGGTAGCCAGCTGGGCCTTGGCAACGATCTCCCAGGAATAATCGACG
>CAVJBM010000187.1:1722-8740 GCA_963647775.1 Anaerovibrio sp. | reverse complement strand
AAGGAGGCAGAAAGCAAATGAAGATCATTGTGTGTGTGAAGCAGGTGCCGGACACCTCCGGTAAGGTGGCGGTGAAGGCGGATGGCACCATGGACCGCGCGGCCATGGCCACCATCTCCAACCCCGACGATATGAACGCCCTGGAGGCCGCCCTGCAGCTGAAGGACGCCAACCCCGAGATCAAGGTGATCGTGATCACCATGGGTCCCCCTCCCGCGGAGTCCATGCTGCGCGAGTGCATGGCCATGGGCGCGGACGAGGGCGTGCTGGTGTCCGGCCGTGAGTTCGGCGGCGCCGACACCTTCGCCACCTCGGAGTGCCTGGCGGCGGCCATCCGGAAGATCGGCGTGGAGAAGGACGACATCATCTTCTGCGGCCGGCAGGCCATCGACGGCGACACCGCCCAGGTGGGCCCCCAGATCGCCGAGAAGCTGGACATCCCCCAGGTGACCTACGTGACCGCCATCGACTACAAGGACGGCAAGTTCACCGTGCGCCGCGCCCTGGAGGACGGGTACATGACCATCGCGGTGCAGACCCCCTGCCTGCTGACCTGCATCAAGGAGCTGAACACTCCCCGGTACATGAGCGTGGGCGGCATCATGGAGTGCTACGCCAAGCCGTACAGCGTGATGGACTTCAACGCCCTGTCCGACGATCCCCACGTGACGCTGGAGACCATGGGCCTGAAGGGCTCCCCCACCCAGGTGTACAAGTCCTTCTCTCCCCCGGTGAAGGGCGCGGGCACCATGCTTGAGGGCGCGGACAAGGCCACCTGCGAGAACCTGGTGGCGATCCTGGGCGAGAAGCACATCATCTGAGAAAGGAGCGAGGAACCATGGCTTTTAACAGTAAAGACACCGCCGCCTTCCAGGGCGTGTGGGTATTTTGTGAGCAGCGCGAGGGCGTGATCCTGGGCACCGGCTATCAGCTTTTGAGCGAGGGCCGGAAGCTGGCGGACGACCTGGGCGTGGAGCTGTGCGGCGTGCTGCTGGGCAGCGGCGTGAACGAGGACTACGCCAAGGCCCTGGGCGGGTACGGCGCGGACCGGGTGTACGTGTGCGACCATCCCCTGCTGAAGGACTACACCACCGACGGATACACCAAGGTGATCTGCGACCTGATCGAGGAGAAGAAGCCTGAGATCTTCCTGATCGGGGCCACTAACATCGGCCGCGACCTGGGCCCCCGTGTGTCCGCCCGGCTGAAGACCGGCCTGACCGCCGACTGCACCCACCTGGACGTGGATGTGGAGAAGTACAAGGCCTTCCTGAAGACCACCTCCACCATCGACGTGGACAACACCCCCTTCGAGGCCAACCGGAACCTGAAGATGACCCGTCCGGCCTTCGGCGGTCACCTGATGGCCACCATCGTGTGCCCCAGCTACCGGCCCCAGATGTCCACCGTCCGCCCCGGCGTGATGCAGACCCAGGCCTTTGACGAGGCCCACGCGGCCAAGACCGTGCTGGAGAAGGTGGACGTGAAGCTGGACGCCTCCGACATCCATGTGGAGGTGCTGGAGATCAAGAAGTCCGCCAAGAAGCTGGTGGACCTGATCGGCGCGGACGTGGTCGTGGCCGTGGGCCGCGGCATCAGCGCGGACCCCAAGCGGGGCATCGAGATCGCGGAGGAGCTGGCTGACGTGCTGGGCGGCGTGGTAGGCGCCTCCCGTGCGGTGGTGGATGCGGGCCTGATCGGCGCGGACCACCAGGTGGGCCAGACGGGCAAGACCGTCCACCCCAAGATCTACGTGGCTCTGGGCATTTCCGGCGCCATCCAGCACCTGGCCGGCATGCAGGACTCCGAGTGCATCATCGCCGTGAACAAGAACGGCTCCGCCCCCATTTTTGACGCCGCCACCTACGGCATCACCGGCGACCTGTTCAAGGTCGGCCCCATGCTGGTGGAGGCCATCAAGGCTTACAAAGCCACCAAGGGCTGAGCAAAAGCGCATAACTACAGCATTTTTAAGGCCGCGGCATTCGCCGCGGCCTTAAATTTTTTGCCCGACGCTCTCAGCTGCCCAGCAGCTCCTCCGCCAGCCGGTCGGCGGCGGCGTACACCCCGTCGAAGTCCACGTGGGGGTTGTAGAGCCCCTCCAACTCGTCATGGGCGGTCTTGGCCTGGGCCAGACAGCCCACGCCCTCCTCCTCCAGAGCGGCGGCCACCTTCCGGGTGAAGCGCAGCCGCGGCCGCTGCTCCCGCAGGGCCTCGCCGTCGGCCATGGCGTCCAGCCGCAGGTGGCGGTAGGCCCGGTGGGGCCAGGGCTGCTCCGCCGTGGAGGTGACGAAGGCCAGGGAGAGGTCGGGCAGGATCAGGTGGGCCAGCCGGTCGGGGAACATGGGGTCGGCGCAGGCCACCGCCCGGTGCCCGCCCGCCTGGGCCGCCGCCCAGATGGGGGAGAGCAGGTGGTGGGCCAGGCCGCTGCCGTCGCTGAGCTCATAGACCCGCTCCGCCTGGGCGCTTACCGTGTCCCACAGGGTCACGGCCCCCCGGTGGGTGAGGGCGGAGAGGAACCGCCGGTCGCTGCTACCGCCCCCGCCGCCCTTTTTCAGCTCCCGGCCGATGATGCCCGCTGCCCGCTTCTCCAGCCGCCGGCGCACCTCCGCGCTGCCCGCCGCCTCCCGCAGGTTGCGCCGCAGCTCTCCCGCCGCCCCCAGGCAGCGATAGGCCTGCCGGTAGTGCTCCTTGTACCGGGCGGTGACGGCCAGCAGCTCCTCCCGGATGGGCCGCAGGGCCCCCCGGTCGTAAAACTGGCTCAGGTCCACGTACCGGTCCAGCGCGCCGGGACAGGCCGCTTCGATCACGTGGGGGGCCGTGCCGTCCACCACCGCGGCCCCCAGCCCCGGCAGCAGCACCGCGTCCAGGGACCCGGGATCGCCGGAGCACAGGACCTCCTCCACCGGCTGCCCGGCCGCCTCCGCGTGGCGGGCTATCCGCCGCATGAGGGAGGACTTGCCGCAGCCCGGCCCGCCCTTCAGAATGTACAGCCGCTCCATGCGCTCCGGGTCGGAGAGCGCCCCGTAGAGAGAGTAAAACCCGGCGGGGGAGTTGGAACCCAAAAAATACTGGATCTGGGACATTCCGGATGCCTCCTTGCTGACTTTTTTCCATGTCAGCCTATGCGCCGGGGGAGAGCGGGGTGCGGGCGGTCTTTACAGATGGGGGCAAAAAGGATAAAATAGGCCCAAAGGATAGGGGGTGAGGACGTGAGGATCGAGCTGCCGGCCCAGGTGGAGGCCGCGCTGGCGCGGCTGGCCGCCGCCGGGTACGACGCCGCGGTGGTGGGCGGCGCGGTGCGGGACGCCCTCCGGGGTGTCCCCGCCGGGGACTGGGACATTGCCGCCGCCGCCCGCCCGGAGGAGACGGAGCGCATCTTTTCCGACTGCCCCATGATCGAAACCGGCCTGAAGCACGGCACCGTCACCGTCCTGCTGGACGGCCTGCCCCTGGAGATCACCACCTACCGCACCGAGGGGGCCTACACCGACCACCGGCGGCCGGACGCGGTGCGCTTCACCGCCAGCCTGACGGAGGACCTGGCCCGGCGGGACTTCACGGTGAACGCCATGGCCTACCGCCCGGAGACCGGCCTGGCAGACCCCTTCGGCGGGGCGGCGGACCTGGCGGCGGGGGTGCTGCGCTGCGTGGGGGAGCCGGAGCGCCGCTTCCGGGAGGACGCCCTGCGCATCCTCCGGGGCCTGCGCTTCGCCGCCACCCTGGGGCTGGAGCCGGAGCCGTCCGCCGCCCGGGCCCTCCACAACTGCCGGGGCCTGCTGTCCGCCGTGGCGGCGGAGCGGGTGCAGGGGGAGCTCACCGGCCTGCTGACAGGCCCCTTCGCGGGCCGGGTGCTGCTGGAGTACGGCGACGTGCTGGCGGCGGTCATTCCGGAGCTGGCCCCCATGTTCGGCCTGGACCAGCGCAACCCCCACCACGACAGGGACCTCTGGGCCCACACGGCGGCGGTGGTGGACGCCGCCCCGGCGGAGCCGGTGCTCCGCTGGGCCGCCCTGCTCCACGACGTGGGCAAGCCGCCCTGCTTCTCCCTGGGGCCCGACGGCGTGGGCCATTTCTACGGCCATGCCAGCAAGAGCGCGGACCTGGCGGAGGCCATCCTTACCCGCCTGCGGCTGGACAACGCCCGGCGGGAGCGGGTCACGGCCCTCATCCGGCTCCACGATCTGCCCCTGCTGCCGCCGGACAGAAAGCAGGTCCGCCGGCTGCTGAACCGCCTGGGGCCGGAGGGGGCGGCGGAGCTCATCGCCCTCCACCGGGCGGACGCCGCCGGGCTGGCGGCCCCCTATCGGGGCCGGGTGGAGGAGTACGCCGGGGTCCAGGCCCTGCTGGACGGCCTGCTGGCGGAGCGGGCCTGCTTCTCCCTCCGGGACCTGGCGGTAAAGGGGGACGATCTGCTGGCCCTGGGCCTGCGGGGCCGGGCCGTGGGGGAGGGGCTGAACGCCTGCCTGGCCGCCGTCATGGCGGAGGAGGTCCCCAACGACCGGGCGGCCCTGCTGGAGTGGCTGAAAAACCGGTAGACAGAAAGAGGCCGGAGACAGCGGGCGCTGTCTCCGGCCTTTTTGGATGAATTTAGAACAGCTTGGCCAGTGTGGCGGCCAGCTCCTTGATGTCCTGCCCGGCGGTGTTGACGCACAGGTCGTAGTTGTTCATGTCGCCCCACTTGCTGTCGGTGTAGTACTCGTAGTAGTCGGCGCGGTTCTTGTCCAGCCGCTGGATCTGGCGGCGGACCTCCCGCTCCGTCAGCTTTTCGGCGGCGGGGCTGCGCTCCATGCAGCGGCGGACGCGGCTGTCCATGTCGGCGTAGACGAACAGCCGGGTGGGCTTGGACTCCCGCAGGATGTAGTCGGCGCAGCGGCCCACGATGACGCAGTCGGACTTGGCGGCCATGTCCTTGATGATGTCGCTCTGGGCCTGATAGATGGCGTTCATCTGCTGGAGGGGGTAGTCGCTGACGTAGGAAAAGCTCTGGCCCACGGTGATGGGGAACAGGCTGTGGGGGGTGCGCTCGATGACGTTGTGGACGTACTCCTCAGACAGCTGGGTGTGCTGGGCGATGGCGGAGAGGATCTCTTTATCATAGTACTCGATGCCCAGTGCCTCGGCCAGACGGCGGCCCAGCTCCCGGCCGCCGCTGCCGAACTGACGGCCCAGAGTGATGACTTTGTTCATGGTACAGACCTCCTTGATGAAAAGAATGGAAATTTCTTTCCGCCTCTATTATATCGCGCCGGCCCCGCCCGGTCAATGGAAAACCGGCGGCAGGGCGCACAAAAAACTTGCGCGGAGCGGGGGAGGCGCGCTATAATAGCGGCAGAATACTCAACGGGAGGAATGTACCGATGATCCGCAAAGCATTTCAGGACCTGAGCCTGCCTGCCCTGGGCATGGGCTGTATGCGCCTGCCCGTGCGCAATGGCCGCAGCGACGACATCGACGTAGAGGCGGTGGAGCGCATGGCGGACTACGCCATGGCCCACGGCGTGAACTACTTCGACACCGCCTGGTTCTATCACGACCGCCTGTCCGAGCCCGTCATGGGCAAGGTGCTCCAGCGCTACCCCCGGGACAGCTTTTTCCTGGCCACCAAGTTCCCCGGCGCCGACCCCAAGCTGATGACCGACCCGGCGGCGGTGTTTGAAAAGCAGCTGGAGAACCTCCGCACCGACTATGTGGACTTCTACCTCTTCCACAACGTGACCGAGAACAGCATCGACCGCTTCCTGGACCCGGCCAACGGCGTGGTGCCCTACGTGCTGGCGCAGAAGAAGGCGGGCCGCATCCGCCACCTGGGCTTCTCCACCCACGGCAGCCTGGCCACCATGCGCCGCTTCCTGGACGCGGTGGGGCCCGAGCTGGAGTTCTGTCAGATCCAGCTGAACTGGCTGGACTGGACCTTCCAGGACGCCAAGGCCAAGGTGGACCTGCTGAAGGAGTACCATCTGCCCGTGTGGGTCATGGAGCCCGTCCGGGGCGGCCGGCTGGTGGACCTGCCGGAGGACATCTCCGCCCGGCTCCGCGCCCTGCGGCCCGACACCGCCGCCCCCGAGTGGGCCTTCCGCTTCCTCCAGACCATTCCGGAGGTGACCATGACCCTCTCCGGCATGTCCAACATGGAGCAGCTGGAGGAGAACATCCGCACCTACGAGAGCGAGCGGCCCCTCACCTCCGCCGAGTGGGACGAGTTGCAGGCCGCGGCGGCGGACCTCATCCATAAGAACCTGATCCCCTGCACCGGCTGCCGCTACTGCACGGAGAAGTGTCCCCGGCAGATCGACATCCCCGATATGCTCAGCATGTACAACGACCATTTCCTCACCGGGGAGGGGAAGATCTCCATGCGCTTCCTGGCCGGCGTGCCGGAGGGCCGCCGCCCCGGGGACTGCCTGGGCTGCCGCGCCTGCGAGGGCGCCTGTCCCCAGAACATCAAAATTTCCGAGGTCATGGCCAGCTTCGCCCGCTGCATCGTGTGAGAAAAGTGCCGTTTTTTCCGGCGGGACTTGCTATCGGGACTGACCTTTGGTATAATATCACCAAACGATGCGGGCAAAACCCCGCCCGCGGCGTACAGTTCAGAGAGTGAGAGGTGCTCAATATGGAACAAAAATTTATCCTTTCCTGCGAGTCCACGGTGGACCTGCCCTATTCCTACGTGGCGGGGCGGGGCATCCCCGTGCTGTTCTACAGCTACATGGTGGGGGACAAGGTCTATGTGGACGACATGGGCCGGGACCCGGAGGCGCTGCCCAATTTCTACAAGCTGCTGGACGGGGGCGCCATGCCCACCACCTCCCAGATCAACGAGTTCCAGTATGAGGAGTTCTTTGAGGAGCAGCTGCAGAAGGGCGACCTGCTGCACATCAACTTCGGCTCCGGCATGACGGCCTCGGTGAACAACGCCAACGCCGCCGCCCAGGTCATGCGGGAGAAGTACCCCGACCGTAAGCTCATCGTCATCGACTCCCTGTGCTCCTCCTCCGGCTACGGCCTGCTGGTGGAC
>CAVJBM010000187.1:0-1712 GCA_963647775.1 Anaerovibrio sp. | reverse complement strand
GACTGGGTCCGGGCCCACTGCAACCGGGTCCACCACCAGTTCTACTCCACCCGGCTGGACATGTACCGCCGCAGCGGCCGCATGTCCGGCGCGGCGGCCACCATCGCCACCATCCTGAACATCTGCCCCATCATGCGCCTGGACAACGGCGGGCGCATCATCGCCTACGACAAGGTCCGGGGCAAGAAGGCCGCCGTGAAGCGCACCATCGAGACCATGGAGCAGCACGCCGAGGGCGGCGCGGGCTACTCCGGCAAGTGCTTTGTGTGCCACTCCAACTGCCTGGAGGACGCGGAGATCACCGCCGCCGCGGTGAAGGAGCGCTTCCCCCACATCGAAGGGGACGTGCGCATCTGCGACATCGGCACCATCATCGCCTCCCACTGCGGCCCGGGCACCGTGGCCGTGTTCTTCCTGGGGGACGAGCGCCTGCCCGACAATTCCAAGTAAACAGACATGAGGCCCCCGCTCCGGCGGGGGCCTCATTGACCAGAGGAGGACACCATGGAACAGATTTGGAAGGACCTGTACGCCGCCGCCCGGGCGGTGCTGGCTCCCCGGGAGATCTCGAAATTTGTGGAGGCCGGCGGCGTGGCCGCGGCCATCCAGGCGGGCTCCGGGAAAATTTACGTGGGCGTCTGCGTGGATACCGCCTGCACCCTGGGCGTCTGCGCGGAGCGCAATGCCATTTTCAACATGCTCACCCACGGCGAGAGCGCCATCCGCCGGGTGGTTGCCATTGACCGGCAGGGGAAGGCCGGGGCGCCCTGCGGGGCCTGCCGGGAGCTGATGGTCCAGCTGATGCCGGAGACGTATCAGAACGTGGAGATCATGCTGGATTACGAACAGGACCGCGTGATCACTCTGGGCAGCCTGACCCCCGAGTGGTGGATATGAGCAGAAAAGAGCCCTCCGGTACCCGCCGGAGGGCTCTTTTTTACAGCTTCTGCACGTACCGCAGGTCGGTACACACCATGTCGTGGGGGAAGGGGATGCGCTTGGAGGTGCCGTCCCAGGCGAAGCCGTGGCGCTCGTAAAAGCGCCGGGCGCCGTCGGCCTCCTTCATGGCCATGAGGAACACCGCGGGCCAGCCGTCCGCCCGCAGCCGGGCCAGGGCGGCGTCCATAAGGGCGGAGCCGTAGCCGCCCCCCAGATGGTCCACATTGGCGTAAAAGGTGTAGATCTCCGCCATGCCGGCGCAGTTCTGGGCCCCCGCCGCGTGGGGCAGGCCGATGCCCCCGGGGCCGAAGGCGCACACCGCCATGGGCACGTCCCCCTCCCACGCCATCAGCGTGTGGGAGCGGTCCGCCTGGTGGCAGCTGCGCAGGAAATCCACCCAGTGGTCGTCGGTGCAGACCTCCTCCAGATAGTCGTCGGGGACAAAGCCGGGGTAGGCCCGCTTCCAGCCCCGGGCGATGAGGGTGCTGCCCGCCAGAAATTCTTCGGGAGCGGCGGCCTCCCGGATGAGGGCGCTCATTTGGCCGCCCCCACGGGCTCCCTGGAGCCCTCTTCCTCCCGGGCCAGAGCCCGGGCGTTGGCCAGCATCAGCTTGATGCGGTTCTCCTGGTTGATGCGGGTGGCGCCGGGGTCGTAGTCGATGGCCACGATGTTGGAGTTGGGGTAGTCGTCCTTCAGGCGGCGGATCATGCCCTTGCCCACGATGTGGTTGGGCAGGCAGCCGAAGGGCTGGGCGCAGACGATGTTGGGCACGC
>CAVJBM010000186.1:2681-4066 GCA_963647775.1 Anaerovibrio sp. | reverse complement strand
ACAGCACCCTCACCATGATCATCCGCGGCTTTGGCTGCGGCTTCCCCAGCGCGCTGGGCACCGCCATGCTGCAGGACACCCTGACCTACGGCAAGTGGAAGAGCGGCTTCGACATGGTGGGCACCGGCAACGCCGCCTGCTCCTTCACCTCCAAGGTGGGCGGCGGTCTGGGCACCGCCCTCATCGGCTGGCTGCTGAAGGCCGGCGGCTTCCAGTCCACGCAGGCGGTGCAGAGCGCGGGCGCGCAGAATATGATCTCCGCCATGTTCACCTGGATCCCCCTCGTCTTTGTGGCCATCACCACCGTCTGCTTCCTTCTCTACAAGCTGGATAAGGAGTATGCGGGCTACGTGAAGGACCTAAGCGAGGGCCGCTACGGCCCCGACGCCGTGGTCGAGCGGGACTGAGAAAAAGGAGCGCACTATGAAAATCGGAATTTTAGGCTGCGGCGCCATGGGCACGGTGCTGGGGGCTTTTCTCACAAAAAACGGCTGCCCCGTAGATTTTATCGACAGCTATCAGGCCCATGTGGACGCGCTGAACGAAAAGGGTGCCCACATCGTGGGAACGGTGGACTTCACCGTCCCTGTCCACGCCATCACGCCGGATCAGATGGACGGGATCTATGACGTGGTGTTTCTCTTCACCAAGCAGACAGCCAACAGCGCCGTCCTGCCTAATCTGCTGCCCCACCTGGGGGCGCACAGCACGGTCTGCACCCTGCAGAACGGCGTACCGGAGCCCTATGTAGCCGGCTACGTGGGCAAGGAGCGCACGGTGGGCGGCACCGTCCTCTGGGGCGCGACCTTTGTCGGCCCCGGCGTCTCCGAACTGACCCAGGAACTGGGGAACCTGAACCACTATTTCGACATCGGCGAGATCGACGGGCGGATCACGGAGCGCATCGGCACGGTGCGGGACGTTCTGGAGCATATGGGACACACGGAGGTGTCCACGAACCTCATGGCCTCCCGCTGGGGCAAGCTGGTGAACAACGCCTGCATGAGCGGCATGTCCGCCGCCTGCGGCTGCACCTTCGGCGAGGTGCTGGCCCACCGGAAATCCCGGGCCTGCCTGAGCTATCTGGGCCGGGAGGTCAAGACCTGCTGCGAGGCCGAGGGCTATGAGATGCCCCCGCTGGTATTCGGCTACACGGCCGACTCGCTGACGCTGGCGGATCAGGCCATGTTCAACGCCAGCCAGCAGATGTTCCACGACATGTACCAGGTGGCCCTGCCCGGAAAGGCCAGTATGCTCCAGGATCTGGAGCACGGCCGCCCCACCGAGGTGCCCATGATCAACGGTTACGTGTCCGAGGTGGGCAAAAAGCACGGCATCCCCACCCCCTTCAACGACACGGTGGTCAGCATCGTCCGCCGCATCGA
>CAVJBM010000186.1:765-2671 GCA_963647775.1 Anaerovibrio sp. | reverse complement strand
GTCCATGGACAACCTTCAGTATTTTGACGACGCCTGGTTCACCTTTGAACCTTACGATCCCAACTAAAACCCATTGATTCAGGAGGAATTGAGTTATGTATGACTTTACCGGAAAGGTCGTTGTGGTGACCGGCGCAGCCCAGGGCCTGGGCGCCGCCATCGCCAAGCAGTTTCTGGCGGACAGCGCCAAGGCCGTGGCCATGCTGGACCTGAAGCGGGAGACTCTGGAGGCCACCGCCGCCCAGTTGGATCCCTCGGGCAGCCGCGCCGTCCCCGTGGTGTGCAATGTGGCCGACCGCTGCTCCGTGGAGCAGGCATTCAAGACCGTGACCGACCGGCTGGGCCCTGTGGATATCCTGGTGAACAACGCCGGCATCACCCGGGACGCCCTGGCCCACAAAATGACGGCGGAGCAGTTCGACCCCGTGGTGCAGGTCAGCCTGTACGGCGCGTTCTACTGCATCCAGCAGGTCATCGGCAGCATGCGGGAGCGGGGCTGCGGCCGCATCGTCTCCATGTCCTCTCTGGCCTATCGGGGCAACATCGGCCAG
Source organism: Anaerovibrio sp. (assembly GCA_963647775.1). Lineage (GTDB taxonomy): Bacteria > Bacillota > Clostridia > Oscillospirales > Oscillospiraceae > Enterenecus. Next base: position 2,120 of record CAVJBM010000186.1, on the reverse strand, counting down.
GCCAACTACTCCGCCGCCAAGGCGGGCATCATCGGCCTGACCAAGTCCCTGGCCATGGAACTTGGGCCCAAGAACGTCACCGTCAACTGCGTGGCCCCCGGAATGATCAACACGGACATCATCAAGACCGTGCCGGAAAAGACGCTGGCCGGCATGGTCAGCGCCATCCCCCTGCGCCGGGTGGGCGAGCCGGAGGAGGTGGCCGACCTGGTGACCTTCCTGGCCAGCGACCACGCCGGCTACATCAGCGGCCAGTGCATCAAGATCACCGGCGGCTGGTTCTGAGCCAAGTTACCGCACTTTTCAAGCAGAAAGGAACATCATCATGTCCGAAAAAATCATTATCACCGCCGCGCTGACCGGCGCGGTCACCCCCAAATCCATCAACGAGAACATGCCCATCACCCCCGAGGAGATCGCGGAGGACGCCTACCGCTGCTGGAAGGCAGGTGCCGCCATCATTCACCTGCACATGCGGGACGACCAGGCCCGGGGCACCATGGACGCGGAACGCTTCAAAAAGACGGTAGAGCTCATCCGCGCCCACAAGGACTGCGACGCCGTGATCAACTGCACCTCCTCCGGCACCTGGGAGCCCGCCACCTTTGAGACCCGCATGAAGCACTTCAACACCATTCCCGAGATCGAGATGGGCTCTTACGACGCGGGCACCTTCAACTGGGGCTGCTCCACCACCTTCCCCAACCCCCCCGAATTTCTGGAGGAACTGGGCAAGTGCTACCTGAAGAATGACATTAAGCCCGAGTGCGAGATCTTCGACATGGGAATGCTCACCAACGTGAACTACTATGTGAAGCACGGCATCCTGGCCAGCCCGGTGTACTTCCAGATCTGCCTGGGCATCCTGGGCGGCGCCCCCGCCACGGTGGACAATCTGCTCTTCCTGGTGCGCAATCTGCCCGAGGGGGCCAAGTGGTCCGCCTTCGGCATCGGCAAACAGCACCTGCCCATCATGTACGCCGCCCTGGCCCTGGGGGCCGACGGCATCCGCGTGGGCCTGGAGGACAACGTGATGTACGCCAAGGACGTGAAGGCCTCCAACGTCATGCTGGTGGAGCGGGCCGTCCGGGTGGTCAGGGAGTTTGGCAAGGAACCCGCCACCTCCGCCGAGGCCCGGGAGATCCTGGGCATCAAGCCCCTGCGCCGGTAAAAGGAGAACATCAGCATGAAAAACCGAAACGCAAGGGACGCGGTGATCGTGGCCTGCGGCCGCTCCGCCATGTGCCGGGCCAACAAGGGCTCCTTTGCAGGCACCCACCCGGTGGAATACGCCGGCCAGACCCTGGCCGGCGTGCTGGCCCGTCTGCCCGGCCTGGATGCGCGGCTCATCGACG
>CAVJBM010000186.1:0-755 GCA_963647775.1 Anaerovibrio sp. | reverse complement strand
ATGGTGGGCTGTGCCACTCCCCAGGATCAGTGCTTTTACAACGTGGGCCGGCTGATCGCCCAGGCCGCCGGCCTCCCGGACGAGGTCACCGCCCACACCATCAACCGCTTCTGCTCCTCCGGTCTGCAGGCCATCGCCCACGGGGCCAACGCCATTATGGCCGGGCAGATGGACGTTGTGGTGGCCGGCGGCGTGGAGCGCATGACCGGCATGGATATGAACCCCAACCCTGCCTTTGTGGACGCCAAGCTGGCGGCCGCAAAGCCGGACACTTACCTGCCCATGGGCCTCACCGCGGAGAACGTGGCCGCCCTGTACGGCATCACACGGCAGGAGATGGACCAGATGGCGGTGGAGAGCCACGCCAAGGCCGCCGCCGCCCAGGAGGCCGGGAAGTTCGCGGAGGAGATCGTGCCCGTCACCGTGGACACGGAGACCGGGTCCAAAACGGTCACGCTGGACGAAGGCATCCGCAAGGGCACCAGCCTGGAGTCCCTGGCCCAGCTGAAGCCCTGCTTCAAGCCGGACGGCTCCGTCACCGCCGCCACCTCCTCTCAGATGACCGACGGCGCGGCCTTCGTGGTGCTCATGGCCCGGGAGACCGCCGAAAAGCTGGGGTACGCCCCCATCGCCCGCTTCGTGCAGTTCTCCGTGGCCGGGGTGCCCGCCGGCGTCATGGGCCTCGGCCCCATCAAGGCTGTGCCCAAAGCCCTGGAGCGCACCGGCCTCACCGTGGACGACCTGGACGTCATCGA
>CAVJBM010000185.1:0-5461 GCA_963647775.1 Anaerovibrio sp. | reverse complement strand
TCAAGGTGGTGGACGGCAGCGAGGATCTGCTGCTGGTCACCCAGTCGGGCACCCTCATCCGCACGGATGTGGAGGCCATCCGCACCGCCGGCCGGGCCACTCAGGGCGTCATCGTCATGCGCTTCAAGGAGGAGGGCGACGGCGTCATTGCCCTGGCCCTGGCCGAGAAGGAGCCCGCCGAGCCCGACGGCGGAGAACAGGAGTAAGCCATGATGAGATCAAGTCGGGACCGGAGGCAGGACAAGGACGCCGGCAATCGGCGGATGCTGCCCTTTTTGGTGATCCCCGTCATCTTCCTCATCGCCGGCATCGCGATCCTGCCGTACTCGCCCAGATTCGGGCTGATCTGGATCGTGTTCTGCGTGTATTTTACGGTGGTCATTCTGAAAAACGCGGCGGGTAAGCAGGCCCGGCGCAAAAAGCCGGAGGGGCAGGCCCCCGCCGGCCCGGACCGCCCCGTGCCCTCCGCCCCGCGGCCCAGCCGGCCCGCGCCCTCCGCCGCGCCCCGCCCCACGGGGTATGAGCGGGCGGACCGCCGGGTCTATCAGTCCTCCGGGCAGCAGCATGACCACATCCGCTCCATCCAGCTCTCCCCCCAGCGGAAGCTGGAGCAGCTGGAGATCCTGAAAAACGCCGGCCTGCTCACCGACGAGGAGTACCGGGACAAAAAGCGGGAGATCATGCAGAGGCTATGAAAACAGTCACGCTTTATACCGACGGGGCCTGCTCCGGCAACCCCGGCCCCGGGGGCTGGGGGGCCATCCTCATGTTCGGGGAGCACAAGAAGGAGCTCTCCGGCGGGGAAAAGAGCACCACCAACAACCGCATGGAACTGACGGCGGTGATCCGCGGGCTGGAGGCGTTGCGGGAGCCCTGCGCCGTGGAGCTGTGGTCGGACTCCAAGTACGTCATTGACGCGCTGACCAAGGGCTGGGCCAAGGGCTGGCGGGCCAAGGGCTGGGTGAAGGCGGACAAAAAGCCCGCCCTGAACGCCGATCTTTGGGCCCAGCTGCTGGACCTGTGCGACCGGCACCAGGTGAACTGCCACTGGGTGAAAGGGCACGCGGAGAACCCGTATAACAACCGCTGCGACCAGCTGGCGGTGTCGGAGTGGCAGAAGCTGAAGGGCTGAGAGCCCAAACCGTGTCCTACTGCGGAAGCAGAAAACATAGAGAAAGAGGTCATGACCATGGGCAAGTTTGTGATTTCCAAGGCAAAGAACGGCGAGTACACCTTCAATCTGAAGGCCGGCAACGGCGAGATCATCCTCTCCGCCTCCGAGACCTACACCACCGAGGACGCCTGCCGCAATGGCGTGGAGTCCGTGCGGAAGAACGCCGCCTCCCACGTGGAGGATCAGACTGTGGAAAACTTTGAGGAGTTGACCCACCCCAAGTTCGAGGTCTATCAGGACAAGGCCGGCGAGTACCGCTTCCGCCTGAAGGCCCGCAACGGCCAGAACATCGGCCGCAGCGAGGGCTACAAGGCCAAGGCCAGCTGCCTGAACGGCATCGACTCCGTGGGCCGCAACGCCCCCGACGCCGACGTGGTGGTCGAGGAGTAAATCAAAGCGCCTGAAAGGGCGGCACCCAGCCATGGGCGCCGCCTTTTTGCCGCCTTTTTGCTTCCGCCGGGATTGCCGGGAATGTGGAAGTGTGTTATACTGTTCTATTATATCGAAAGGGGGGGCGGGCCATGGAGCCGCGGACAAAACGGGACAGAGTGCTGCTGTCTGTATGCCTGATCCTGCTGCTGGCGGCGGTGCTGTGGCTGTGCTGGCTGTTCCCCCTCACCGGGGACGACTGGTACCGGGAGGAGCTGGGCCGGAGCATCCACAGCGTGGGCGGCCTGATCGAGCAGGTGGCCATCCGCTGGAACGGGAGCAACGCCCGTATCCTGGGCAATGTGCTGGCCTACTCCGCCGCCTGCCGCCCGGTGCTCCGGGCGCTGCTGCGGGGCGGCATCCTCTACGGGCTGATGCTGGTGTGCTGGAGGCTGTCCGGCCTGAAGGGCTGGGGCGGGCTGCTGGCGGTGTCGGCGGCGGTGCTGGCCCTGCCCCGGCTGATGTTCCGGGAGGTCTACCCCTGGGCGGCCGGATTTTTCAATTATGTGCCGCCGGTGCTCACGGTGCTGGCCGCGCTGTACCTGATGCGCGGCGCGCTGGAGGGGCGGGAGGTGCCCGACGGCGTGGGCCGCTGCGCCGCCCTGTTCTGGCTGGGCCTGTGCGGTCAGCTGTTTATGGAGACCAACACCCTCTACGCTCTGCTGGCCGGGGCGGCTCTGCTGATTTTGGACTGGGTGCGGCGAAGGCGGCCCTCCCTGCCCATGGCGCTGTTTCTGCTGGGGGCCGCCGTGGGCGCGGTGCTGCTGTTTTCCTCCCCGGCCTACCGGGGCGGCGCGGGCGGCAGCTATCAGTCCGCCCTGGCCGGCGGGCTGGCGGCCCTGCTGGAGCGGGCGAGGAAAAACCTGCTCACGGTGCTGGAGCAGATGCTCACTCACTGCCCGCTGCTGTATGGCGGGCTGGCGGCGGCGGGGCTGCTCCACCTGGGTCGGGGCAGGGGACCGGTGTGGCTCCGGGCGGTCACCGGCGGAGTGCTGGCGGCGGGGGCGGTCTTTTTCGCCGCGGCGCAGTACACCGCCTTCGCCCCCGGCCTGGGGGTGACGCTGGCGGCGTTCCTGCTGTTTGCGCTGGCGGTGGTGGGGATGATTTTGCTGTCCGGCGCGAAGGCGGTCCGGGTGCCGGCGCTGTTTCTGGTGCTGAGCGCCGGGGCGTCCGCCGCGCCGCTGCTGGCGGTGTCCCCCATCGGGCCGCGGTGCCTGTATCTGCCCTACATGCTGCTGTTGCTGGCTCTGCTGCGGCTGGCCGCCGGGCTGGAGCCCCCGGCCCGCCTGCTGAAAACAGCGGGGTCAATTGCCGCGGCCGCGGCCTTCGCCTTCTACCTGGTGCTCTTCGTGCCCATCCACGAGACGGAGCAGCGCCGCTATGCCATGCTGGAGGAGGCCCTGGCGGCGGGGGTCAGCGAGGTGACGGTGCCCGCCCTGCCCCACGGGGACTACCTCTGGAACCCGGAGGTGCGGCTGGACATGGTCTACTGCTACGAGACCCGGGGAGATCTCATCATCCACTTTGAGGAGGAGAATCCGTGAAGAACTGGATCCGTCTGCTCCGGCCCAAGCACTACTTGAAAAACGTGCTGGTGCTGCTGCCGCTGGTGTTCAGCGGCCGGCTGAGGGAGGGCGCCGTGCTGCGCGCCGCCCTGGGGGCCTTTGCGGCCTTCTGCCTGCTGTCCTCGGCGGTGTATATTCTCAACGACCTGCGGGACGCCCCGGCGGACCGGGAGGACCCGGCCAAGCGGATGCGGCCCATCGCCAGCGGGGCGGTGTCCGTCACCGGGGCGGCGGTGCTGTGCGTGCTGCTGCTGTGCGCTGTGGCCGCGCTGGGGCTGGTGTTCCGCTTCCCGCTGGGGGGCTGGACGACCCTGGCGGCCTATCTGGCGGTGAACGTGGGGTACAGCCTGGGGCTGAAAAACGTCCCCCTGCTGGACGTGGCCCTGCTGGTGTCCGGCTTTCTGCTGCGGATGCTGTGCGGTGCGCTGGTGACGGGGATCGAGATCTCCGGCTGGCTGTATCTGACGGTGATCGCCATTTCCTTCTACCTCAGTCTGGGCAAGCGCCGGGGAGAGCTGCGCAGCCGGGGGGAGAGCGGCCGGGCGGTGCTGAAATATTACAACGAGGCGTTTCTGGACAAGAGCATGCACACCTGCCTGACCCTGGCCATCGTGTTCTACTCCCTGTGGAGCGTCAACTCCGGGCATGAGCACATGGTGTGGACGGTGCCGCTGGTGATCCTGCTGTGCATGAAGTACAGCATGACGGTGGAGGGCGGCTCCGCCGGGGACCCCATCGAGGTCATCTACCAGGACAAGGTGCTGATGCTGCTGGCGGCGGTGTTTGCCGCCCTGGTCCTGGGGCTGATCTATCTGTGAGAGACGGTCTCTTGACCGCGGGGCGGCAGATCGGCGTTTGCGGAAAGGAGGACCAGCTATGAAGCTTGGGCAGAAAATTATTGTGATCGGGTGTGCCGGAAGCGGGAAAAGCACCCTTTCAAAGGAGCTGCGGGACGTTATGGGCCTGCCCTTGTTTCATCTGGATAATATTTGGTGGAGACCTGACAGATCGCATATTTCAAGAGAGGAATTTGATCGGAAGCTGGACGAGATCCTGCTGACGGACCGATGGATCATTGACGGAGATTACAGCAGAACGTATGAGATGCGGTTTCAAGCATGTGATACGGTCATTTTTCTTGATTATCCCTTTGATGTGTGTATGAGCGGGATCAAGGAACGGGTGGGAAAAAATCGCACGGATATTCCGTGGGCAGAGCAGGCGCTTGATCCTGAATTGGTAAAGCTGGCCGAGCGCTATGAGACAGACAATCGCCCGGTGATCCTGTCGCTCCTTGAAAAGTATCCTGATGCAAACAGTTTCGTGTTCAGATCCCGGCTTGAAGCGGCTGAATGGATGCGCAGACTTGCTTAAATCGGAAGTTGCAGGAGGTAATTATGCTTGCTTTATATGAGCCAAAATATGAGGACTTGTGGTTTCGGCAAATGATGCTGGCCGATGAAGATACCATGTCCTACAATCATGCATGGGGCGGAACAATTCCCTGGCCGGAGGATAAATGGAGCAGCTGGTACGATGATTGGATCGCTTGCCCCGAGGACAAGCGGTATTATAGATATCTAAAAAATAAAGATGATCGATTCGTTGGAGAAATTGCATATCACTACGATGCCGAACTACAGCATGAGATAGCCAATGTTATTATCTACTCAAAATACAGAAAAAAGGGCTATGGGAGCGAAGCGTTGGCTCTGCTGTGTTCCATAGCGAAAAACAATGGGATCTCAGTTCTCTATGATGATATTGCAATTGACAACCCAGCTATTACACTTTTTCTGAAGCACGGATTTGTGGAAGAATACCGAACAGGAGAAATAATAATGCTCAAGAAGGAATTGTAATACAAATTGCTATTTCTCAAACAGCCGTCACCTTATGAAACAGAAAAGCCCCCGGGCCAGCGGCCCGGGGGCTTGCTTTATGCTTCGGTCTCTTCCTCTTTGGCGGTGCAGGCGATGCTCAGCTCGTCCAGCTGGGCCTGGGTGACGAAGGACGGGGCGTTCATCATCACGTCCTGGGCGTTCTTGTTCATGGGGAAGGGGATGATCTCCCGGATGGAGTCCTCGCCGGCCAGCAGCATGACCATGCGGTCCACGCCGGGGGCGATGCCCGCGTGGGGGGGCGCGCCGTAGGTGAAGGCGTTGTACATGGCGGGGAACTTGGCCTTCACGTCGTCCTCGCCCAGACGGACCAACTCAAAGGCCTTGACCATGATCTCCGGGTCATGGTTCCGCACGGCGCCGGAGGACAGCTCCACGCCGTTGCACACCAG
>CAVJBM010000184.1:0-10790 GCA_963647775.1 Anaerovibrio sp. | reverse complement strand
CGCCCACCCCGACTTCCGCCCCGCACTCATCCACGAGTTTGAATTGAGGGTTCACTGCAACTACTAAATTTGGAGGTATCAAGATCCATGAACAAAAAGGAACAGAAGGAACTGGCAAAGCAGTTCTACACCGTCATGTACCGCACCCGCCGGTTTGAGGAGGAGGTATTCGAGTTCTACAAGCGGGGCCTGATGCCCGGCCTGGCCCACCTCTACCTGGGCGAGGAGGCCATCGCCGCCGGCGCCTGCGCCACCCTGCGGGAGGACGACTACATCGGCTCCACCCACCGGGGCCACGGCCACCTGGTGGCCCGCGGCGCCGACCTGAACCGCATGATGGCCGAGATCCTGGGCAAGGAGACCGGCTACTCCAAGGGCAAGGGCGGCTCCATGCACATCATGGCCATGGACAAGGGCATCCTGGGCGCCAACGGCATCGTGGGCGGCGAGATCCCCATTGCCACCGGCGCGGCCTACTCCGCCAAGCTGCGGGGCACCGACCAGGTGACCCTGGCCTTCTTCGGCGACTCCGCCTCCAACGAGGGCACCTTCCACGAGTCCATCAACATGGCCGCCGCCTGGGATCTGCCCTGCGTGTACATCATTGAGAACAACCTGTTCGGCATCTCCGTGGACATTCGCCGGGTGACCAAGGAGCATCAGCTGTCCAAACGGGCGGTGGGCTACGGCATCCCCGGCGTCACCGTGGACGGCAACGACGTCTTTGCGGTGTACGACGCCGTGCAGACCGCCGTGGAGCGCGCCCGCAAGGGGGAGGGCCCCACCCTCATCGAGTGCCTGACCTACCGCTGGCAGGGCCACCACGTGGGCGACCCCGGCGAGTACCGGGACCCCCAGGAGCTGGCCGACTGGAAGGCCCAGGAGCCCATCGGCCGCCTGGCCCAGCGGGGGCTGCTCACCGAGGGCGAGATGGAGGACATTCGGGCCAAGGTGGAGGAGGAGATCAAGACCGCCTGCCGCTTCGCCGAGGAGAGCCCCTATCCCGATCCGTCCGAGGCTTACACCGACCTGTTCGTCGACTGAACAGGGCCGAAACCAACATGGAGGTAACGAAATTATGAGAGAATTGATGGTCAGAGACGCGATCCGCGAGGCTCTGGACGAGGAAATGGCCCGGGACAGCACCGTATTCCAGATGGGCGAGGACATCGGCGTCATCGGCGGCAACTTCAAGTGCACCGTGGGTCTGCGGGACAAGTACGGCGATCTGCGGGTGAAGGACACCCCCATCTCCGAGCAGGGCTTTGTGGGCATGGGCGTGGGCGCGGCCCTCACCGGCCTGCGGCCCGTGGTGGAGCTGATGTTCGCCGACTTCCTGATGGTCTGCGGCGACCAGCTGTTCAACCAGATGGCCAAGATCACCTATATGTCCGGCGGCCAGTGCAGCGTGCCCATGGTGGTGCGGATGCCCCTGGGCGGCGGCCGCTCCTCCGCGGCCCAGCACTCCCAGTCCATCCACGCCTGGGCGGCCCACATCCCCGGGGTGAAGGTGGTGCTCCCCTCCACCGCAGGCGAGGCCAAGGGCCTGCTCAAGACCGCCATCCGGGACAACAACCCCGTCATGTTCTTCGAGCACAAGATGCTCTACACCACCAAGTTCGACGACGTGCCCGAGGTCGGGGAGGACGTGTGCATCCCCTTCGGCCAGGCCCGCATCGTCCAGGAGGGCGACGACATCACCGTGGTCGCCAACTCCATGATGACCATTAAGGCCACCAAGGCCGTGAAGAAGCTGGCCCAGGAGGGCATCCACGCGGAGCTCATCGACCTGCGCACCATCGTCCCCCTGGACACGGAGACCATCATCAGGTCCGTGAAAAAGACGGGCAAGCTGCTCATCGTGGATGAGGGGCACATCGACTTCGGCATCAGCGGCGAGATCGCCGCCCGCATCATGCCCGACGTGTTCTATGATCTGGAGGCCCCCGTGCAGCGGCTGGGCACCGGCAACGTACCCCTGCCCTTCAGCCCCGCGCTGGAGTTCCCCCTCATCCCCGACGAGAAATCCATCGCGGCCAAGATCCGCGAGATGGTGTAAGGAGGGACTACCATGGCAGAAGTCATCATCATGCCCAAGCTGGGCTTCAACATGGACGAGGGCCAGCTGGTCAAGTGGCACAAGCAGGAGGGCGACGCCGTCAAAAAGGGCGAGGAGTTCTTTGAGATCAACACCGACAAGACCACCATGCCCGTGGAGGCCACCGGCGACGGCACCGTGCTCCGGCTGCTGCTGGCCGAGGGGGAGTTTGCCGACGTGTTCACCCCCATCGCCGTCATCGGCCAGCCCGGGGAGGATGTGGACGCCGCCCTGGCGGCCGCCGCCGGCACGGAGAACGGCACCCCCGCCGCCCCCAAGGCGGACGCGCCCGCCCCCGAGGCGGCCCCCGCCGCCGCACCCTCCGCCCCCGCGGTGGACGTCAAGGACCTGAAGCTCACCCCCAAGGCCAAAAAGCTGGTGCGGGACGAGGGGCTGGACCCCGCCAGCCTGGCCGGCATCCAGGGCACCGGCTATCAGGGCGGCATCACCTATAAGGACATCAAGGCCTCCCCCCTGGCCCGCAGGCTGGCGGAGCAGCAGGGCGTGGATCTCGCCGCCGTTCAGGGCACCGGCGCCGCCGGCAAGATCATGAAGGCCGACGTGGAGCGCGCTGCCGCCGCTCCGGCCCCCGCCTCCACTGAGGAGCTGAAGGTCGCCTCCACCGCCCCCTACAAGGGCGTGCGCAGGATCATCGGCGACAAGCTGGCCCAGTCCAAGTTCACCGCCCCGCACCTCTATTTCACCGACGCGGTGGACACCACCGCCCTCACCGCCTTCCGCAAGCAGCTCAATGAGAGCAGCGAGGTCAAGATCGCCGTGTCCGACCTGCTGACCATGGCCGCCTGCAAGGCGCTGAAGAAGTTCCCCGGGGTCAACTGCACCCTCCAGGGGGACCAGATCATCTGCTACGAGTCCGTGAACGTGGGCACCGCCGTGGCCGGGGACAACGGCCTGGTGGTCCCGGTGGTCAAGAACGTGCAGAACAAGTCCCTCACTGACGTGGCCCGGGAGTCCAAGGACCTGGTGGCCCGGGCCAAGGAGGGCCGCCTGGCCCCCGAGGAGTACAGCGGCGGCACCTTCTCCATCTCCAACCTGGGCATGTTCGGCATCGGCAACTTCACCGCCATCATCAACGCCCCCGAGGCGGCCATCCTCTCCGTCAGCTCCGTGCGCAAGACCCCCGTGGTGATCACCGACGAGAACGGCGAGGATACCATCGCTATCCGGCCCATGATGAACATTCAGCTGTCCGTGGATCACCGGCTCATCGACGGGCTGCTGGCCTCCCAGTTCGTGGAGTACATGAAGCTCCTGCTGGAGGAGCCCATCCGCATCCTGATGTGAGGTGGATCCCATGGCAGACTATCAGTATGAGGTCACGGTCATCGGCGCGGGCCCCGGCGGGTACGAAACCGCCATCAAGGCCGCGCAGATGGGCAAAAGGACCTGCATCATCGAGAGCACCTACTTCGGCGGCACCTGCCTGAACGTGGGCTGCATCCCCACCAAGACCCTGATCAAGACGGCCAACGTCCTCTCCGAGGCGAAGGAGGCCGCCAAGTACGCCGTCACCGGCATCGACCCCGCCGCCCTGGGGGTGGACATGGGGGCCCTCCAGGCCCGGAAGAACACCGTGGTCAAGACCCTGGTGAACGGGGTCAAGGGCCTGCTACGGGGGAACAGGGTGGCCATTGAGGAGGGTCACGCCTCCTTTGTGGACGCCCATACCGTGGCCGTGGGGGACAAAACCGTCACCTCCGAGTATTTCATCATCGCCACCGGCTCCTCCGTGTTCATGCCCCCCTTCATCACCCTGGAGGGCGACAACCACATCCTCACCAGCACCGAGGCCCTGGACCTGGACCACGTGCCCGCCTCCCTGGCGGTCATCGGCGGCGGGGTCATCGGCGTGGAGTTCGCCTACCTGCTGAACAAGCTGGGCTGCAAGGTCACCGTGCTGGAGCTGATGGATCACATCCTGCCCATGGTGGACCAGGAGGTCTCCGCCCTGGCCCAGAAGCGCATGGCCAAGGACGGCGTCACCTTCTGCCTGGGGGCCAAGGTCAGCCGAGTCAAGGACGACACGGTGTACTATGAGCTGAACGGCCAGCAGTGCCAGGTGAAGGCCGACGCGGTGCTCATGGCCGTGGGCCGCACCCCCAATACCGAGGGGCTCAACGCCGAGGGCATCGGCATCGAATTTGACCGCAAGGCCATCCGCACCGACGAGCGGCTGCGCACCAACCTGCCCAGCATCTACGCCATCGGCGACGTGAACGGCAAGGCCATGCTGGCCCACACCGCCTCCCACGAGGGGATGGTGGCCGTGGCCGACCTGTGCGGCGGCGGCGAGGTCATGCACTATGACCGCATCCCCTCCTGCATCTATCTGGACCCGGAGATCGCCTGCATCGGCCTCACCGAGGCCCAGGCCCGGGAAAAATACGGTGAAAGCCTGAAGATCGGCCGGTTCAGCATTGCCGCCAACGGCAAGTCCCTGGTGGAGGGGGACACCGACGGCCTGTTCAAGGTCATTCTGGACGGCGAGCTGGGTGAGATCCTGGGCGTCCACCTCTACGGCAAGCACGTCACCGACATGATCGGCGAGGTGTCCGCCGCCATGAGCGGCGAGCTCACCGCCGAGGAGATCATCCGCAGCATCCACCCCCACCCCACGGTGTGCGAGGCTCTGGGCGAGGCCTTCATGGCCGCCTGGAACGGCCGGGCCATCAACTCGCTGTAAGCCATGCGGCTGCTCTGCCTGGGCGACAGCCTGACCTTCGGCTTCGGCCTGCCCCGCTCTGACATCTGGCCTGTGCTGGCTGCCCGGGAGACGGGGCTGGAACTGGTCAGCTGGGCCGTGAACGGCTGCACCACCGGTGGGATGCTGGCCCTGTTCCCCCAGGCGGCGGAGGAGGCCAGGCCCGACCTGGTGTTCCTCATGGGCGGGGGGAACGACCTGCTGCTGGGCGGGGACCTGGCCGGGGCCAAGGCCAACCTGGGCTGCCTGGCCCACCTGGTGTGCGGCATGGGCCTGACCCCGGTCATCGGCGTACCGCCGGAGCCCTGCCCCCCGGTCCGGCGGGACTGGGCCGCCTTTGCCGACCTGAAGGAGACGGAGCGGCTGGGGGCGGAGTACGCCGACTGGCTCCACGGCCTGTGCGCCGCCTTCGGCTTTCCCATGATCGACTTTTCCGCCTGCCTGCCCGACGCCGCCCGCCGGGCGGGCATCCCCCTGCGGGACCTGTACCTGCCGGACGGCCTGCACCCCAACCGGGCGGGCCACCGGCACATGGCGGATACCGCCGCCCCCATCCTGGCCGCTCTGGCCGCCAAAGCTGACCGATAAGGAGAGGATACCATGCTTTACTATCTGGAGAGCCCCAGCCATGACCCCGCCTTCAACCTGGCGCTGGAGCAGGTGGTCTTTGACCGGCTGGACCGGGCCCACAGCTACTGTATGCTGTGGCAGAACGACAACGCGGTGATCGTGGGCAAGCACCAGAACACCGCCGCCGAGATCAACGCCGACTACGTCAACAGCCACGGAGTGCGGGTGGTGCGGCGGCTCTCCGGCGGCGGGGCGGTGTACCACGACCTGGGCAACATCAACTTCACCTTCATCACCGGCGCGGGGGATTCCGGCACGCTGGACCTCTCCGCCTTCTGCCAGCCGGTGCTGGACCTGCTGCGCCGCCAGGGGATCGACGCCCAGTGCAGCGGCCGCAACGACATGACCATCGACGGGCAGAAATTCTCCGGCAACTCCCAGTACATCAAGCAGGGCCGGGTCATGCACCACGGCACCATCCTCTACGACTCCGACCTCACGGTGGTGAGCCGTGCCCTCACCCCGCCGGAGGACAAATATGTCTCCAAGGGGCTCTCCTCGGTGCGCAGCCGGGTGACCAACGTGCGGCCCCACATGCCGGGGCAGCCCCCCACGCCGGTCTTTCTGGCCATGCTGCGCACCCACCTCCTGCAATCCTACGGCATGACCCCCCGGGAGTTCACCGAGGGGGAGCTGGCGGAGGCCCAGTGGCTGCGCAACGAGGTGTACGCCGCCTGGGACTGGAACTTCGGCGCCTCCCCCGCCTATCAGACGGTGAAGAAGCGCCGGGTGGAGGGCGTGGGCACCCTGGAGGTCCACATGGACGTGGAGGACGGGGTCATCCGGGCCATCCGCTTCTACGGGGACTATTTCAGCACCGAGGACCCGGCCCGGCTGGCCGCCCTGCTCACCGGCCAGCGGCTGGACCCCGGCCAGCTGCTCCCCCTCCTGCGGGACGCCGGCACCGACCGCTGCTTCGTTGGTCTCCAGCCCGAAGATCTGGTCAAGGTTTTGGTCGAATAACAAAAGGAGCGGGAGGTCTGATGACCTCCCGCTCCTTTTGTTATTCGCTTACCGCCCCGGCGCTGTCCAGGGCGGACAGGTCGAAGCCCTCCAGGATGGCGAAGCGCGCCAGCCGGGAGCACAGGCGCTCCGCCCGCTCCCCGTCGGCACAGTGGACGATGAACTTGCAGCCCACGCCGTTCGCCAGGAGGGAGATCTCCCGGCTTTCCCGCAGTTCCGTGCCGTCCTCCAGGATCACATAGCTGCGGTCCTTCAGGGCGGTGACCTCCGTGCCCCACACCACGGTGCGCGCATAGCTGTCCTCCGGCAGGACCACGCAGCTGGGCACCGCCGCCCCCGCCAGCAACTCCAGGGAGAGCACGCAGTCCTCCCCGGTCACCCAGAGGGCCGCACCGCAGGAGGTGCCGTCGGCCAGGAACCAGAGCACGCCGCTCCGCTCCCCGCCGGCGGGCCAGTCCAGATGGTCCGTCAGGTTGTCCGCCCCCTTCACCAGGGCCAGCAGATCGCCCTCGGTCACGTCCCGCCGCAGGGTGCCGGGAGGGGCCAGGCTGTAATCCGCCGTGGTTTTCGGCTCATCGGCGTAGTTCAGGGCGGGCAGCATGTAGGCGCTAGCCACCCCGTCCCGGACGATCTCGTAGGGCGTCAGCCACGCCCCGTCCGCCCCGGGCTCGCCGGTGGCGGGAGCGATGGCCGGCTCGGTGACGGAGGGGAGGTCCGCCCGCTCGCTGCCGGAGGGCAGCGTCGTCCCCCGCCAGCGGAGGGCGCCCCAGCTGCCCAGGCCCACGATGAGGGCCGCCGCCGCGGCCATGGCCCCGTACCGCCGCCAGGGGGCCGCCTTTTTCGGCGCTTTCAGGCCCGTGAGCTTTTTCCGCAGGGTGTCCGGCATGGTCACGCTGTCCATGTACCGCTGGTAATCGTTCATAACGCGTCTCCTTTCAGACTGTTCCGCAGGGCCGCTCTGGCCCGGCTCAGGTGGGAGCGCACCGTCCCCGGCCGCTGGCCGAGAATACGGGCGATCTCCTCGGTGGAATATCCCTCGTAGTAAAACAGGTGGACCGCCGCCCGCTGGGCCGGCGGCAGGGCCAGCACCGCCTCGGCCACCTCCCGGCTCGCCCCGTCCGGAGCGGGATAGACGTCCAGCAGCTCCTGGGTAGGGTGGCGCTTTTGGGCCCGCAGGCGGCTTTTGCAGCCGTTGGCCGTCACGGTGAGCAGCCACGCCCGCTCATGCCCCTCGTCCCGAAAAACCGGGCGCTTCTCCAGCCAGCGGAGAAAGGCGTCCTGCACGGCGTCCTCCGCCTCGTAGGGGTCCCCCAGGATGGCCAGCGCCGCCCGCAGCAGGGTGCTGCCGCAGCGGTCCACCAGTGTCTCCAACTCCAAAAGCCTCGCCTCCCTTCTGTTCTATACACGCCCGGGGCGGCCAAATTGCTGCACCGGGTGAAAAATTTTCTTGCCGTTTGCCGCGATTGCTTTTCCGGCCCCTCCATGATACAATGTTTTTACATCGAAAGGAAGTGTGTTCCCATGGAATTTGAGCATATGAAGACCCTGGTGCTGGCCGCCGGCAAGGGCACCCGCCTGCGCACCGAGGGGATCGACCTGCCCAAGGTCCTGCGGCAGGCCCACGGCCGGCCCCTGCTGGGCTGGGTGCTGGAGGCGCTGGATTTCCTCCCCCGGCAGGATGTGATCCTGGTCATCGGCTATGAAAAGGAGAAGGTGCGCGCCGCCTTCCCGGACTACCCCTTCGCCGTGCAGGAGACCCTCAACGGCACCGGCGGCGCGGTGCAGTACGCCGCCCCCCAGCTGACCGACCCGGAGGGCCACGTGCTGGTCTGCTACGGCGACGTGCCCCTCATGCGCCGGGGCACCTATCAGGCCCTCATCGCCGCCCACCTGGCCCAGGGGAACGACTGCACCCTCCTCTCCGCCCGGCTGGAGGAGGGCGGCAGCTACGGCCGGGTGCTGCGGGAGGGAGACGGCTCCTTCGGCCGCATCGTGGAGGCCAGGGACTGCACCCCGGCGGAGGCCGCCGTCACCGAGGTGAACACCGGCACCTATGTGTTCCGGGTGTCCGCCCTCCGCGCCGTGCTGGACCTGCTTTCCACCGACAACGCCCAGGGGGAACTCTACCTGACGGACACTCCCGCCCTCATCAAGGCCCGGGGCGGCCGGGTGGGCCTGTGCGACACCTGCGCGGCAGAGGAGATGCTTGGGGTCAACACCGTGGAGCAGCTGCGGCAGGTGGAGGAAATTTTGTCCGGCCGGGGGTAAATTTCCGCTTACATTTCGCCGCGGCCCGTGGTATAATAGCGTTTGCGATACGCTTGCGCGTGTTCCATAGACGTAAATCCAGCTTATGCAAAGAAGTGCGTGGTCTATCGGGGTCAGCCCCCGGCGGATCACGCACTGATTTTCTGTATAAGGAGCTGTATTTATGTCCAAAGAACCCCAAAGCGCCGCCTACCTGGGCGAGGCCCCCATCGGCAAGCTGCTGCCCAGATTCGCCGTCCCCTGCACCCTGTCCCTGCTGGTGTCCGCCCTGTACAACATTGTGGACCAGATCTTCATCGGCCAGTCCGCCGCCGGCTATCTGGGCAACGCCGCCACCAACGTGGTCTATCCCTTCACGGTGATCGCCCTGGCCGTCTCCCTCCTCATCGGGGACGGGGCCGCCGCCCTGCTGTCCCTCTCCCTGGGCCGGAACGACCCGGACACCGGCCGCCGGGCCGTGGGCTCCGCCCTCACCCTCAGCGTGGTGTGCGGCGTGATCCTGGGCGCTCTGGGCCTGATCTTCCAGGGGCCCATCCTCCGCCTGTTCGGCGTCACCGAGGGCTGCCGCGCCTACGCCGTGGAGTATATGCGCATCATCAGCCTGGGCGTGCCCTTCTACGTCATCACCAACGGCCTGAACGCCGCCATCCGGGCGGACGGCTCCCCGGCCTACGCCATGCTCTCCACGGTGGTTGGGGCGGTCATCAACCTCATTTGCGACCCCATCGCCATTTTCGTGCTGGACTGGGGCGTGGCGGGGGCCGCATGGGCCACCATCCTCGGCCAGTTCGTCACCGCTGTGCTGGCTCTGCTCTACTTCCGCCGGCCCAAGACCGTCCGGCTCTCCGCCGCCGATCTGCTACCCCGCCGGGATGTGCTGCGGAAAATGCTGCCCATCGGCCTGCCCAGTCTCATCATCCAGCTGGCCATCGTCATCATCATCAGCGTGGCCAACTCCCGCATCACCCTCTACGGGCCCCAGTCGGCCTACGGGGCGGACATCCCCCTGGCTGTGGTGGGCATCGTCATGAAGGTGTTCGGCATCGTGGTGTCCCTGGTGGTGGGCATCTCCCTGGGCGGGCAGCCCATCATCGGCTACTGCTGCGGTGCCGGGGACTGGAAACGGGTCTGGCAGACCTGGCGGGCCGTCCTGCTGTCCGTCCTGGCGGTGGGCGTGCTCTCCATGGCGGTGTTCGAGCTGTGCCCCCAGGCGGTCATCGCCCTGTTCGGCAGCGGCGATGACCTCTACAACGACTACGCCCACCGCTGCGTCCGCATTTTCCTGGGCGGCATCGTCCTCACCTGCGTGCAGAAATCGGGGAGCATCTTTCTTCAGGCCACCGGCAAGCCCGTCCAGTCCACCCTGCTCTCCCTGGCCCGGGATGTGATCTTCTTCGTGCCGGCGGTGCTGGTCTGCGCCCGGCTGGGCGGCGTCACCGGGATGCTCTGGGCCGCCCCCATCGCCGATGTGCTGGCGGCTATCCTCACGGCGGCGCTCATCCGCTCCGTGCGGAGGCAGCACCGGATCGACGCTTGAAATTCACTTCAAAAATTACCAGCGAGCCCGCCGCATAGAAACATGCGGCGGGCTCAAACTATGCTCGGATCAAGCAGACGGCGCACTGACCGGCACGAGACGCGTCGGAACGCTGTCTGCCTTCAGATCCAACACAAACCGACGAGAAAAGGAGAAACAGACAATGGCTAATTCCAAGAGTTCTAACCGCCTGGTGGTGCCCGGCGCCCGCGAGGCCATGGACAAGTTCAAGATGGAGGCTGCCAGCGACCTTGGTGTGTATTCACCGCAAAAACTGCGGTGATTTTGAGGTCAATATACGCCAACGGGGGTTGGTGTTGACCTCTTCAAAGGTTGGCGGCCCGCTTGACCTCCCGGACGGGCTCCCCCGCCATCTCACCAATGAAGCGGTAGTAGATGCGGATACTCTGGCGGTAGGGCGTCCGGGGGCCGGCGATGGTCAAGCCCTCCGGCAGGATCTTCTCGCCGATCTCAATGCGCTCCACAAAGGTGTGCAGGATGTCACGGTCCAGTGTTTCGATCTGAGAGTACCGCCTGGCCATGCCGAAGAACAGTGCATAAGAGTCCCGGAT
>CAVJBM010000183.1:2665-3833 GCA_963647775.1 Anaerovibrio sp. | reverse complement strand
GCTCCACCTCGTTGTCGAAGTAGGCGCCGATCACGTCCAGCGTCTGCTCCAGGGAGCCGGAGGACTCGCCCACGCCCACCATCTCGGTGAGCATCTTGGGGAAGTAGGGCACGTCGGCCATGCTCTCAGCGATGCCGCGGCCCCGCTCCACCCCCTGCTTTACCTGCCGCACGCCCAGGGCGAACACGTAGCTGCCGATGACCTGGCTGGTGACGTTCAGGGCCTGGGGCACCGGCAGGCCGGCGGCCAGCATGGTGGCCATGGTGGAGGCGAACTGCCCCGCGGCGCTCATGGTGTGCAGCCTGCGCAGGGGGGCGCGGTTCAGGGCGAAGGCGGACAGGGCGGCCTTGCCGGGCTCCGTCCGCTTGGCAACGAGCCAGGCGATGACCAGCAGCGCCAGGATGCCCACCACCAGCCACCACCAGTGCACAAAGAAATCGCTGACGGCCATCAGGCCCAGCGTGATGCGGGGCAGGCTGCCGCCCAGCTCGGCAAAGGCCTTGGTGAACTGGGGCACAGCCACCACCATGATGATGATGAACACGATGATGGCGGCCACGATGACCATGGCGGGGTAGGTCAGGGTGCTGATCACCTTGGCCTTGGTCTTGGCGGATTTGTCGTAGTAGATGTGCAGCCGGCGGAAGCAGTCCTCCAGGGTGCCGGACTGCTCCCCGGCCCGGACGGTCTCGATGAAGGTCCTGGGCAGGCCGGGCATACTGTTTTCAAAGCTCTGGGCCATGGAGTAGCCCGCGCCGATCTCCTCCGCCGCCTTTTCCAGGCTGCGGCGGGTGTGCTTATTGCGGCTCTGGGCGGCCACCATCTCCACGCACCGCACCACCGGCAGGCCGGTGGCCAGAATGATGGAGAACTGGGAGCAGATGAGGGCCAGCTCCTTGTCCTTTATTCTGGTATTGATGGGCCGGGTGAGGATGCTGTCCTGCTTCTCCTTGACCTCCTCCAGCTTTGTGACGAAGGCGCAGGTGTCCCGCAGCTTGGAGACGGCCTCGAACTCGTCATAGGCCCGGATGATGCCGGAGACCTTGCCGCCGTCGGCGGTCTGGCCCTTATAGCGATAGGTGGTCATGCTGCGTCACCCGCTTTCGTGGCTGGATGGTCCGCCGTCACTCGGCGGCGGAGGTGATTGTGCGCGCGGCCTCCTCCGTGG
>CAVJBM010000183.1:0-2655 GCA_963647775.1 Anaerovibrio sp. | reverse complement strand
AGACGAAGCCGTCGGCCCGGGCGGCGGCAAACAGCTGGTCCGCGCCGGCGTCCCGGCTGATGAGGCCCCGCAGCTTCTGGTCCACCATCAAAATTTCAAAGACGGCCCGCCGGCCGGAATAGCCGGTACGGCGGCACTCGGGGCAGCCCTCTCCTTTATAAAAGGTGGCCTGGCTGTCCTCGGGCATACCCAGCAGGGCCAGCTCCTCCGGCGTGGGCTGATAGGGCTTTTTGCAGTGGGGGCAGATCTTGCGCACCAGCCGCTGGGAGATGACCCCCCGCAGGGCGCTGGAGATGAGCCAGGGCTCCACGCCGATGTCCCGCAGGCGGTACACGGCGGAGACGGCGTCGTTGGTATGTAAGGTGGACAGCACCAGGTGGCCGGTGATGGCCGCCCGCATGGCGATGCTGGCGGTCTCGCCGTCGCGGATCTCGCCCACGGAGATGATGTCCGGGTCCTGCCGCAGAATGGCCCGCAGGCCGTTGGCGAAGGTCATGCCGGTCTTTTCGTTGATCTGGCACTGGCTGACGCCGGGGATGCGGTACTCCACCGGGTCCTCCAGGGTGACGATGTTGATCTCCTCCCGGGCCAGGTCGCGGATCATGGCGCACAGGGTGGTGGACTTGCCGGAGCCCGTGGGCCCCACCAGCAGGATCACGCCGCTGGTGTTCTTCAGCAGGGCCTGATAGTGCGCCAGGTCGGCGCCCTCCAGGCCGATGGCCTCCTTGGTCAGGGCCTGGGCGGACTTGTCCAGCAGCCGCAGGACGATCTTCTCGCCGTACACCGTGGGCATGGACGAGATACGCAGGTCCAGGGCGTGGCCCTTTACCTGCACGCTGGCCTGGCCGTCCTGGGGGATCTTGCGCTCGGCGATGTTCATGCCGCCCATGATCTTCAGGCGGGAGATGACGGTGCTCTGCAGCTCCGTGGGAACGGTGAGCTCCCGCCGCATCAGGCCGTCGATCCGCATCCGCACCACCATCTCGCCCTCCTGGGGCTCCAGGTGGATGTCGCTGGCCCGCTCGGCAAAGGCCCGCTCGATCAGGCTGTTCACAAAATGAGGGCTTTATCATGTACGCCAAGGAAACCATCCTGATCACGGACGATTCTCCCCTGAACCGCCGGCTTCTGGCCGACATTCTGGGGGATCATTACGAATACCTCTACGCGGAGGACGGCGTCCAGGCCCTGGAGCTGCTCAACCGCCGCTTCGACATCGATCTGCTCCTGCTGGACATCAACATGCCCCGGCTGGACGGCTTCGGCGTGCTGGAGACCCTCCGCCGCCGGGGCGCGGAGCTGCCGGTGGTGGTCATCTCCTCCGAGGGGGACGACAGCTTCATCCAGCGGGCCTACGACCTGGGCGTCACCGACTACCTCACCCGCCCCTTCAATACCACCGTGGTCCAGCGCCGGGTGGGCAATATCCTGGCGGTGTACGCCCGCCAGAAGCACTTGGTCCGCCTGGCGGAGGAGCAGGTCCTCCAGCGGGAGCAGACCAACAGCGCCCTCATCAGCATCCTCAGCCACGTGCTGGAGTCGAAAAACCGCGAATCGGGCGCCCACATTCTCCATGTGCGCACCATCACCGACCTGCTGCTGCGGCAGCTGGTCTCCATCACCGAGCACTATCCCCTCACCCTGGCGGACATCTCCCGCATCAGTACCCTCTCCGCCCTGCACGACATCGGCAAGATCGGCATTCCCGGCGAGATCCTCAACAAGCCGGGCAAACTCACGCCGGAGGAGTTCGAGGTCATCGAGCGCCACCCCGTCATCGGCGACGAGCTGCTGCGGGACATGCCCGTGGCCCAGGACGACCCGCTGATGCGCACCGCCCACGAGATCTGCCGCTGGCATCACGAGCGGTGGGACGGCCGCGGCTATCCCGACGGTCTGAAGGGGGACGACATCCCCATCTCCGCCCAGGTGGTGGCCCTGGCCGACGTGTACGACGCCCTCACCAGCGACCGCTGCTACAAGGCCGCTTACTCCCACGACACCGCCATCGCCATGATCCTCAGCGGGGAGTGCGGCGCCTTCAATCCCCTGCTGCTGGCCTGTCTCTCCGGGGCGGCGGACCAGCTTCGCTCCGCCGCGGACCGCGCCCCCACCCTGTTCGACTATCAGCAGGAGTCCCACCGGCTCACCGCCGAGATGCTGGGGGAGGACGCCGGCACCGGCAGCCCCGCCTGGCAGCCGCTGCCGGTGGAGCAGGCCAAGGCCGATTTCTTCGCCCGCCAGTGCGGCGGCGTCCAGTTCTCCTATGACCGGTGGCTGGGCCTTGTGTCCTATACGGACTGGACCGCGCCGGAGGGCCCGCGCCGCTGGTCCTTCCCCCTGTCGGACGGGCTGCACGCCAGCCCGCTCACCCAGGAGGATCAGTTCCGGCTGCACTGGCTCATCCGCGACGCCTCGCCGGAGCGCCCCGACCTGACCATGGCCGCCCAGCTCACCGTGGACGGGAAGCCGCGCCCCTTCCGGCTGTACGCCCGGGTCATCTGGCCCGCCGGCGGCGTCGCCTACGCCGGCGTGGTGGGGCGCTTCGTCCCGCTGGACGAGCCGTCCTGAGCCCTCCGCTGTGCTTATCATTGTAAAACAAAGCGCGCGTCCTGACAAAAATCAGGGCGCGCGTTTTTTGTCTCCGCCGCGGGG
>CAVJBM010000182.1:0-2038 GCA_963647775.1 Anaerovibrio sp. | reverse complement strand
GGTGAAGGGCGCCAGCGCTGGCTGGACCCGGGCGGTGGCCCTGGTGGACGAGCCCGAAAAAAATTGAATTAAAGAGAGGTAATTGAAGATGGTACTCCGCAGCTTGCTTTCGTTCGTGATCCCGCTGATCCTGATCTTTGTGATGATCAAGAAAAAGGTCGACACCTCCCTGGCCCTGTTCCTGTGCGCCATCGTCTCCGGCATCATCGCCGGCCTGCCCCTGCCCACCATTCTGTCCACCATGAAGTCCGGCTTCGGCGGCATCATGACCCTCACCGGCCTGCTGGTGCTGTTCGGCGTCATCTTCTCCGAGTATCTGGAGAAGTCCGGCGGCATCGAGTGCGTGTCCCGGTACATCGCGAAAAAGACCTCCCCCCAGGGCAGCATCTACGCCATCTACATCCTGGGTTACGTCATCTCCATCCCGGTGAACTTCACCGCCGCGGCGGTCATGATGTGCCCCATGATCCGCGACCTGGCCGGCCAGACCAAAAAGCCGGTGCAGTCTTATGCCTGCGCCTTCTCCATCTCCTCCTTCCTGACCAACTGCCTGGTGGTGCCCACCCTGACCCCCGCGCTGCTGGCCGGCATGGCCGGCATCGAGATGGGCCCCTTCATGGTGCTGGGCATCGTCATCTCCCTGATCGTCTCCCTCATCTGCGCCCTGGGCGGCGCCCTGATCCTGGCCAAGAAGTACGGCAGCATCCAGTACACCGGCGAGATGCCTGCCGACATGCGGGAGGAAAAGAAGAACTGCCCGAAGGTGTCCACCGTGGTGTGGCTCATCCTGCTGCCCATCGTGCTGATCGTCATCGGCTGCTTCGTGCCCAAGCTGCTGACGGCGGGCACCTTCCTGTTCAACCTGGTGTCCTTCGTGGGCGACCCCTCCATCGCGCTGCTGCTGACCATCCTCGTGGAGATGTTCGTCCTGTCCAAGAGCTTTGAGGGCGACCGGCTGTCCGGCTCTCTGAAGGTGTTCACCGGCGCCCTGCCGAAGGCCGGCGCCTTCCTCATCGTGCTGGGCGCGGCCAACGCCTTCGGCTCCGTGCTGTCCGCGGGCGGCATCGGCCAGACCATCCTGAACCTGACCTCCGGCCTGAGCATCAACCCCCTGCTGCTGGCCTTCCTGATCGTGACAATCATCCGGGCCGGCACCGGCGTCATGACCGTGGCCGCCACCGCCACCCTGCCCCTGATGATGCCCATCTGCGCCGCCGCCGGCATCCCCATCACCTATCTGGTGCTGGCCTGCTGCCTGGGCTGCGTGGCCCTCATCATTCCCACCGACCCCGCCTTCTGGATCTATCAGGACGGCTACAAGATCTCCGTGAAGGACACCTTCCTGTCGGTGACGCTGCCCGGGACGGTGGCTGCCGTGCTGGGCGTGATCCTGCTGCTGGTCATCAATGGGCTCTTCCCCGCCCTGGTGCTGTAAGGCAGAAAGGCGGCTTGCGACCATGGCAAAAACGATCATTACCGCCGCGCTGACCGGCACGGCCACCCAGTCCCCCAGGCTGCCCATGACCCCAAAGGCGATCGCGGAGGACGCGATCGCCTGCTGGAAGGCGGGCGCCGCCGTCGTGCACCTGCACATGCGGGACGACAACGGCCTGGGCACGATGGACAAGGAGCGCTTCCGCGAGACCCAGCAGCGCATCCGGGACCATTCCGATGCCATCATCAACATGACCACCTCCGGCGAGTTCGACCTGAAGCACAACAGCGAGGAGCGCCGGATGGAGCACATCATCGAACTCCACCCGGAGATGGCCAGCTTCGACGCCGGCTCCATCAACGTGGCCAACGGCGACATCTTCGACAACACTGCCACCTTCCTGACCAAGCTGGGGGAGGTCATGCTCCGGGAGGGCATCAAGCCCGAGGTGGAGATCATGGACCTGGGGATGCTGGCGGCGGCGGACTACTACCGGGCCCGCGGGGTCCTGAAGGACCCGGTGCACTACCAGTTCGTGCTGGGCTTCTTCAGCGGGGCCCCCGCCACCGTGGAGAATCTGGTGTACATGAAGAACTATCTGCC
>CAVJBM010000181.1:0-9751 GCA_963647775.1 Anaerovibrio sp. | reverse complement strand
ACATCATCCCCGCCGCCTTCGACCCCAGAGTGGGCAAGACCGTGGCCGCCGCCGTGGCCCAGGCCGCCCGGGACTCCGGCGTGGCGCGGGTCTGAGCAAAAGCAGCGCAAAAAAGCACCCCCATCCAGCGGATGTGGGTGCTTTTTCTTGCAATTACTCCTTGGACAGCCGCTTCTGAGAGAGGATCTCGAAGTGCAGCTTCTTCTGGAGGGTGCCCATAATGCCGTCGGGCAGGAAGAGGATCACCAGGATGGCGATGACGCCCAGGATGATGTTGGACCAGCCGGGGAACTTGGACAGCACCTCGGACAGGAGCACATACACCACCGCGCCCACCACGGGGCCGGCCATGGTGCCGATGCCGCCGATGATGACGATGAACACCACGGACACCGTCCAGCTGATGCCGAAGCCGCCGGTGGGGTAGATGTTGCCCTTGTTCAGGTAGAACACCGCGCCGGCCAGAGAGGTGAAGATGGCGCAGATGACGAACACCAGCAGCTTGGACTTGAAGATGTTCACGCCCACGCTGGAGGCGGCATCCGCGTCGTCCCGCATGGCGGTGAGGCCCAGGCCGATCTTGGACTTCAGCAGCAGGTAGATGACCACGATGGAGATGACGCACAGGGTCAGGGCGATGAGGTAGATGGTGCGGGTGCTGGGATAGGGGCTGGCAGCGACGGACATGCCGCCGCCCTGCTTGACGAAGGTCCAGCTGGTGAAGAAGGTCTTGAGGGCCTCCGCGATGACCCAGGTGGCCACGGCGAAGTACATGCCCCGCATCCGGAACAGGATCACCGCCAGGATCAGGGACACCACCGCGCCGATGGCCCCGCCCACCAGGAAGCCGATCCAGTAGGACAGACCGTAGGTGGCGGTCATCACCGCCAGGGAATAGCCCGCCAGACCGATGAAGGACTGCTGGCCCAGGCTGGTCATGCCGGTGAAGCCGCTCATCAGGTTCCACATGGAGCCCAGCGTGATATACAGGAAGATGTTCAGCATGTAGCGCATGGCGTTGCCGCTGAGGATGCCGGCCAGGGCCAGCACATACAGGACAACCACCAGCACCGCGCAGACGATGAGCATGAGCTTGCCGTCCAGGACCTTTACCGGCGCATGATGAGAGGTCTCGTTATTTTTCATGATACTCTCCCTCCCTTATTTCGAGAACAGGCCCTGGGGACGGACCGCCAGCATGACGATAAGCAGGATATAGCTGACCAGCATGCCGTACTTGGGGCCGGCCAGCACCTGGGCCAGGCCGAACACCAGGCCGGCCACCAGCGTGCCCGGGATGGAGCCCATGCCGCCGATGACCACCACGCCGAAGGCGATGAGCAGATAGCTGCCGCCGGAGCTGGGATAGAAGGTCCAGCGCATGCCCACGCCCCAGCCGGCCACGGCGGCGGTGGCCATGGCGATGCCCATGGCGATGCCGTAGGTGCGGCGGACGTTGACGCCCATGAGGGAGGCGGCCGCCGTATCATCGGAGGTGGCGCGGATGGCCCGGCCGGTGTAGGTCTTGCGCAGGAACAGGGTCAGGATCAGGATGGTGGCCAGGCTGACCACGAACACCAGCAGGTCGGTGACGCCGATCTTCAGATTGCCGCCCAGGGGGATGGTCTTGGTGCCGTAGGAGGTGGTGGCGTGCTGCGCGTCCGCGGTGAACAGCAGCAGCATCACGTCCTGCAGGATGATGGACAGGCCGAAGGTGACCAGCAGGGCAGGCTCGGACCCCCGGAGCATGACCCGGTTGATGAGGGTGGTCTGGAGCAGCACGCCCAGCAGGAACATCAGGGGAATGGTGACGATGAGGGTGAGCAGCGGGTCCACCCCCAGCGCCGCCGCCAGCAGGGTGGAGCCGTAGGCGCCGATGATGATGAACTCGCCGTGGGCCAGGTTGGTCAGCTTGACGATGCCGAAGATCATGGTCATGCCCACGCCCAGGAGGGCATAGATGCCGCCCAGCAGAATACCGTTGATGATGACTTGCATACTATACTCCCCCTCCTTTACAGGCCGAAATAGGCCGCTTTGATCTCGTCCTCGCCCAGCTCCTTGGACCGGCCGGACAGGACCACCCGGCCCTTCAGCATCACGTGGGCGAACTCGCCGGTGCGGATGGCGCGGTTGGTGTCCTGCTCCACCAGCACCACGGTCATGCCGCTGCGGCTGATCTCGCGGATCTTGGCGTAGATGTCCTTGATGACGGTGGGGGCCAGGCCCAGGGAGATCTCATCGAACAGGATCAGGTCCGGGTCGGTCATCAGCGCGCGGCCCACGGCCACCATCTGCCGCTGGCCGCCGGACAGGCTGCCGGACAGGTCGTTGCGCTTCTCCTTCAGCACGGGGAACAGCTCGTACACCCGCTCCAGGGACTCCTTCATCTTGCCGCGCACCCGCTTGGGGTAGCTGCCCATGATGAGGTTGTCCTCCACGGTCATGCGCACGAAGCAGCGGCTGCCCTGGGGCACCAGGGAGAGGCCCAGCTGCACCACCTTTTCGGCGGGCATCCCGGTGATGTCCTCGCCCTTGAAGTACACCTTGCCGGCGCTGGGGCGGTGGATGCCGGCGATGGTGTCCATCAGAGTGGACTTGCCGGCGCCGTTGGCCCCGATGACGGAGACGATCTTGCCCTCCGGCACGTCCAGCGTTGCGGATTCCACCGCCAGAAAATCGCCGTACTTGGCCTGGACGTTCTCGACCTTCAGAATAGGCTCACTCATCTTCTTCCGCACCTCCCAGGTAGACTTCCTCCACCAGCTTGGAGTTCATGACCTCCAGCGGCTCGCCCACCACCAGGTTGTGGCCCTCGGCCATGCACATCAGGGTGTCGGTGGACTGGACCATGGTCTGGATCACGTGCTCGATCCAGATGATGGAGTAGCCGGCGGCCTTCAGGTTGGCCACCATCTTCATCACGTCCTGGACCTCGGCCTCGGTCAGGCCGGCGGCCACCTCGTCCAGCAGCAGCAGCTTGGGCTCGGTGCCCAGGGCGCGGGCGATCTCCAGGCGCTTGCGGTCCAGCAGGGTCAGCTCGCCGGAGCGGATCTCCCGCTTGTCGTACAGCTCGGTCAGCTTCAGGGCGTCCAGGGCCACCCGGCGGCCGTCCTTCTCGCTGTGGCCGGCGCCGTGGACGGCGGCCACCAGCACGTTTTCAAATACGCTCATGCCTTCAAAGGGACGGGGCACCTGATAGGTGCGGCCGATGCCCATGCGGCAGCGGGCGTTTGCACTCATCTTCGTGACGTTGTGACCGTCGAACATGATCTCGCCCTGGGTGGGGATGATCAGGCCGATGAGGGCGTTGAACATCGTGGTCTTGCCGCAGCCGTTGGGGCCGATGACGCCGTAGACCTCGCCCTGCTTGACCTCAAAGGTCAGATCCCGGAGGATCTGAACGCGGCCGTAGCCGGCGTTCACGTTCTTGAACGAAAGTATGGTATCCATGTTTCCCTCCCTAACTTGAGGAACTGCCGCGGGCGGGAGGCCGGAGGCCTCCCGCCCGCACAGTTTATCGTTTATGGGTGCAGAGATATCCCAGTGCGTTAAATCACTTCTGGGTGGCGTTGCCGGCCTTGTAGGTGCCGGTGGTGGGGACCTCGGGATAGACGGTGTTGTCGATGACGATGAGGGTCAGCTTGCCGTCCACCATCTGCCACTGGCCGCCGCCGATGACGGTGTCGCCGTAGGTCAGGCCGCCCATGGTCTTGTCATACTTGATGGGGCCGACGATGGTGGTGGTGTCGGTCTGGCCCAGGGCGTCGCGCACCTTGGCCTTGTCGGTGGTGCCGGCCTTCTGGAAGGCCGTCACGGCCAGCTCCAGGGCGGCGTAGCCGTAGCCGGCGGGCTGGGGCATGGCGCGGCCGCCGTTGTCCTTGGAGTACTTCTCACCCAGGGCGGCGCAGGACATGCCGGTCAGGGCGGAGGTGTAGGGGTTGGTGGGGGCCCACCAGACCTCGGTCATGATGCCCTCGGCCAGCTCGTCGCCCAGAGCGCCCACGTCGCCCTCCAGCAGGCAGCACTTGCCCATGGTCACGCAGCCGACCTCAACGCCCTGCTTGATGGTCTCTCTGAACAGGTTCAGGAAATCGGGGGGGATGTTGGTGCCGGCCAGGATGTCGATATCGGCCTGCTTGTACTGGCTGACATAGTTGGTGAAGTCGGTGGTGCCGGAGGGGTACTGGCCGGGATCCACCAGGACGTAGCCGTCCTCGGTGATGCGGTTTTTGAACACGTTGTACCAGGCAGTGCCGTCCGCGTCGTTGGCGAAGGCGATGCCGATCTTGGCGCCGGAGCCGGGGGCGTAGCCGGCGGCGGTCCACAGGGCGCGGTACTGCTCATAGACCTTGTCGATGGTCCAGAAGGCGTGGAAGGTCCACTCGTACTTGTCGCGGTTGGCGGCCACGGCGTCCACGGGGGCCTGG
Organism: Anaerovibrio sp.; assembly: GCA_963647775.1. Classification (GTDB taxonomy): domain Bacteria; phylum Bacillota; class Clostridia; order Oscillospirales; family Oscillospiraceae; genus Enterenecus. Next base: position 5,321 of record CAVJBM010000181.1, on the reverse strand, counting down.
ATGGCCACGCAGGGCACGCCATAGCGCTCGGCCACGTTGGACACGGGGTTGACGGTCTCGGGAGTCTGGACGGCGATGATCAGGTCCACCTGATCCTCCTGGCACAGCTTCTGAGCCATTTCGCCGCAGGTGTTGGTGTCGGACTTGGAGTCGTAGACGATGACGTCGATCTTCTTCTTGGCGCCGTCGACCTCGATGCCGCCCAGGGTGTCGTTGACGTAGGTCTCGATCTCGTTGATCAGCCAGTCAACGCCCTCGCCGTTGCCGGCCAGCGGGCCGGTGGTGGGGTTCACGTAGCCGATCTTGATGGTGCCGCCGGTGCTGCCGCCGGAGGGCTTGTCGCCGCCGCTGCAGCCGGCCAGCAGGCCGGCGCACAGCGCCAGAGCCAGGATCAGTGCCAGGATGCCTTTCTTCTTCATGTGTTCTGCTCCTTTCAATCGTCCGCCGCCCCTCTGTGAGGGGGACGGTGTTCCCGATCTCCCGGGGTCTTGTTCAGATTTTAACAGAGTCTACCTTAAAAAATCCTTAAATTGCCCCTTAATTAACCTTAAATTTTTGTCGAAAACCTGTCCGGAGCAGAGAATTTCCCGTCCGTTTTTTATGCATAATGCACAGGCACGGGACAGATCCTTCCCGGACCCGTCCCGCGCCTGCTGTTTTGTGCTGTTTTTCCGCCCTCTATCCGCCCCGCTGCCGGACGGGCAGGGTCACGGTGAACACCGTGCCCTTGGGCTTGTTGTGGGCGGCGGCGATGCGGCCGCCGTGGCGCTCCACGATGAGGCTGGCGATGTACAGCCCCAGGCCGCTGCCGTCCGCCTTGGACTGCTGGCGCTCCTCCCGGTAGAAGCGGGAGAACACCCGGTCTATGGCCTCGTCGCTGATGCCCACGCCGGAGTCGGACACCGTCAGGGTCACCTTGTTGTCCCGGCTCCAGGCCAGCACCCGGATGAGGCCCTCCGGCTCGGTGTACTTCAGGGCGTTCTCCAGCAGGATCACCAGCAGCTCGGTGAGCAGCTGGCGGTCGGCCTCGATGGTCAGGCCGTGCTGCACGTGCCAGTCCAGTATCTTGTCCGCCGCCACCGCCTGGTAGCAGAAGGGCTCGATAAAGTCGTTCACCAGGTCCTCCAGGTCGATGAGCTCCGGGTGCAGGGGCATCTCGGCGGTCTGCAGCTTCACCATCTCCAGCAGGTTGGAGGTCATGCGGCGCAGGCGGCTGGTCTCGGTGAGGGAGTTCATGATGAGGTCGCTGCGGTCGATGATCTTGGCGCTGGGGGTCTCCAGCAGCAGCTCCAGGGAGTTGTGGATCACCGCCAGGGGGGAGCGCAGCTCGTGGGAGGCGTAGCTGATGAACTCATCCTGGCGCTCCCACGCCTCGATGACCCCCTGGACCAGGGAGCGGCTGAGATACCATCCCGCCGCCAGCACCAGCAGCAGGGCCCCCGCCGTGCACAGCAGCAGCACCCGCAGGATGATGTGCAGGGAGAGCTCCACATCGGTGGAGTCGGCGGCCATCTGGAGGTAGTACAGCTGCCCGTCGGCGTCGGTCACGGGCATGGTATAGGTGCGGTACCACCGGGCGGAGCCGCCCCGCTGGACCTTCTCCGTGCGCAGGCGGCCGGCGTTCCTGGGGGAGAAGTCCAGGTTGAGCATATAGTCGAAGAAGATGAGGTGGTCCGCGTTGAGCACCGCGCCGCTCTCGCTGCGCAGCAGCAGAAAGACCCGGTAGGTCACCACGTAGCTGCTGCCGTCGTCATAGTAGATGATGCTCCGGCCGCTGAGGAAGTTGTCCAGCGCGCCGTTCTCGTTGGTCTGGATGTGGGCCTCGGCGTCCCGCATCTGGCTGTCGGCCTCCTCGTACAGGGCGTTCTCCGCCACGTAGTAGACGATGAGGTCGAAGCTGCTCAGCAGGGCCAGGAACACCACGAACAGGATGCCCATGTACTGCAATCGGCGGCGGAGCAGAAAATTGCGCCTATCCATACAGCTCGCTGTCGTCGGTGAGGATGTACCCCACCCCGCGGACGGTCTTGAGATATTTCTCGTAGCCGAACTGCCGCAGGGCCTTGCGGATCTGGCTGGCGTAGACCTCCACCACGGAGTACTCCGTGCTGGAATAGAAGCCCCAGATGCGCTGGAACAGCCGCTCCTTGGGCACGATGACGTTCTTGTTCTCCACCAGGTAGAGCAGGAAGTCGAACTGCCGGCCGTGGAGGTCCAGCTTGCCCTCCCCGATGCGGGCGGTGCGGGTGTCGGTGTACATGGCCAGGTCCAGGAAGGTAAAGACGTTCTCCGACAGGTCCCCGTCCCGGCGGGCGCGGCGCACCAAGGCGTCCAGCCGGGCCTGGAACACGTCCAGATCGAAGGGCTTGGCCAGGTAGTCGTCCGCCCCGGCCCGCAGGCCCTTCACCTGGTCGGAGGAGCTGTTCAGGGCGGTGAGCATGAGCACCGGGGTGGAATTCCCCGCCGCCCGCAGCTGCTCCAGCACCTCGTAGCCGTTCAGCTTGGGCATCATCACGTCCAGAATGGCCACGTCGAAATGCTCCCGGAACAGCCGGGACAGGCCCTCCTCCCCGTCAAAGGCCTGCACCATGTGGAACTTGCGCTTCAGGCTCTCGCAGATGTTGTTGGACAGGATGCGGTCATCCTCCACGATCAGTGCTTTCATTCCGTTCCCTCCTTCTCCGGGATCAGGATCAGGTCCGCGGTGATCTCCACCCCGGGCATCAGATAATTGCCCACGATCTCCTGGCGGTAGGTGCCGTCCTCATTGCGGCGCCACTGGCCGGTGACGCAGGACATGATGGAGACATGCTCGGCGTTGAAGGACACGCGCCCAACCACCGTGTCCAGCTCCGTGGCCGCCGCGGCGGCGTTGACGGCGTCCAGGCTCAGGGAGCCGGCCCGCTTCAGGATGTCGTACAGGATCTCGATGTTGGCGTGCTTGTAGCCGATGGTGGGGGGCACCACGCTGTCCGAGCCGTCGCAGTTGGCCTGATAGTCGTCGGCCAGCTGGGCGCAGGTCCAGCCGTTGATGGAGGAGGCGAAGGGGAAGTCCCGGTTCCACCACACCTCGGTGATGAGCCCGTCCGCCAGGTCCCCCAGGTCCTCCACGTCGGCGGAGAACAGACACGCCTTGGCCATGGTGCACAGCTTGGGGCGGTAATCGCCGGCCATGCACTCCCGCCAGAACACGGAGAAATCCACCGTGTTCATCACGCCCACGATGATGTCGCACCCGGCGGCGGCGAAGGCGTCCACATACCCGGCGTAGCTGTCCTCCCCGATGGGGTAGCTGCCCGGGTCCACGATGGCGTAGCCGTTGGCGGCGGCGAAGTCCCGGATGAAGGTGGCGATCTCCACCCCCTCGCCGTCGTTGGCGGTGAGCAGGCCGATGGTGCGGTTGCTCTCGATGCTGTTCCACGCGTCCAGGAAGCAGAGCAGCTCGTGCTCGTTGTCAAAAAAGGTGTGCCAGGAGTTCTGGTAGGGGCCGCCCATGATCCAGGCGGAGGCGGGCGCGTCCACGGAGATGCAGGCGATCCCCGCCCGCTCGCAGGCCGCCGTCACCGGCGAGACCGTGTCCGCCGTGTTGGACACGATCATGATGTCCACTCCGGAGCGGATCAGGTCCCGGGCCGCGGCGGCGGCCCGCTGCACGTCGGAGCGGGAGTCCACGTACACCAGCTCCAGCCGGCAGCGCTTCCCGTCCAGCACCACGCCGCCCTGGGCGTTCACCGCGTCCACCGCCAGCTGCTCCACATAGGGCGTCCCCGCGCCGAAGGAGGACAGGGGGCCCGTCATGGGGGCCACCCGGCCCACGGTGACCACGTCGTCGAAGATCCAGTTCCCCTCCGCATCCTGCCCGGAGGGGGTGCGGGAGGCCGCAGGCGCCCCGGCGCAGGCGCACAGCAGCCCGGCCCACAGCGCCAGCGCCAGCAGCAGCCCCGTCAGCCGCTTTCCCATGCCCAGCCCCCCTTCCGGTCGATTTTACTCATTGTAGCCGATAGCCCGGCATTTTGCAAGAAGAAATCGGTCAAACTGTACAAAAATCCGACGGGGCCGCCCCGCTTTACAGGAATTTTACCGCCGGCGCGCCGCTTTTCAGTTGACTTTGCCGCCCGGACGGGCTATCATTTTACTATTATGACCACACAGGAAGGAGACTGCCGCCATGGTCTTAGCCATCGACGTGGGCAATTCCAACATCTGCATCGGCGTGTTTCAGGGGGAGCGCTCTCTGCTGACCACCCGCATCCGCACCGATCCCCTGCGGACGGAGACGGAGTACGCCGTCATGCTCCACCAGATCCTCACCCTGAACCGGCTGGACCCGGCGGAGATCGAGGGGGCGGTGCTCTCCTGCGTGGTGCCGGCCCTCACCCGCACCCTGCGGGACGCGGTGCACAAGCTGGCCATGGTGCAGGTGCTCACCGTGGGCCCCGGCATCCGCATGGGCATCAACCTCCGCATTGACGAGCCCGCCTCCTGCGGCGCGGACCTGGTGTGCACCGCCGTGGGCGCCGCGGAGAAGTACCCCCTGCCCGCCATCATCATCGACCTGGGCACCGCCACCAAGATCACCGTGGTGGACGAGAAGCGCGGCTACCTGGGCGGCATGATCGCCCCGGGGGTGGAGGTCTCCCTGGGGGCCCTGTCCGCCTCCGCCGCCCTGCTGCCCTCCATCGGCATCGGCCACTCCATCAAGGTCATCGGCACCAACACGGTGGACAGCATGGTCTCGGGCAGCATCCTGGGCACCGCCTCCATGATCGACGGCATGATCGACCGCTATCAGGAGGAGCTGGGCCCGGCCAGGACCCTGGTGGCCTGCGGCGGCCTGGCCAGGGCCATCGTCCCCCACTGCCGCCACCAGATCCAGGTGGATCCCGACCTGCTGCTGGACGGGCTGATGGCCATTTACCGCAAGAACCGCTGATCGTTCCCGATCGTCCGGGGCAGCCGCCCCTGCCGATAAATTCGCGTCCCATCCGGATCTGCCGGAGGGGCAGCTGGGAGAAAAAACATGGAACAGAAAAGAAATGAACGGGTCCGGCGCATCGTCGGACTGGGACTGTTCACGGCCATCGTGATCGTCCTGCAATTTGTGGGGAGCTCCATCCGCTTCGGGATGTTCTCCATTTCCCTGGTGCTGGTCCCCATCGTGGTGGGGGCGGCCCTGTACGGGCGGCTGGCCGGCGTGTGGCTGGGCTTCGCCTTCGGCATGACCGTCCTGCTCAGCGGGGACGCCGCCGCCTTCCTGGTGGTGGACCCGGCAGGCACCGTAGTCACGGTGCTGGCAAAGGGAATGCTGGCCGGACTGGCGG
>CAVJBM010000180.1:0-8278 GCA_963647775.1 Anaerovibrio sp. | reverse complement strand
GCCGCCCTGGATGGCGGCGCCCATGGCCACGCACTCGTCGGGGTTGATGCCCTTGAAGCCCTCCAGGCCGGTGATCTTCTTCACGGCCTCCTGCACGGCGGGGATACGGCTGGAGCCGCCCACCAGCAGGACCTTGTGGAGGTCGCTGGCCTTCAGGCCGGAGTCGTTCAGGGCCTGGCGCACGGGGCCGGTGGTGGCGTCCACCAGGTGGGCGGTGAGCTCATTGAACTTGGCCCGGGTGAGGGTCAGCTCCAGATGCTTGGGGCCGGTGGCGTCGGCGGTGATATAGGGCAGGTTGATGGAGGTGGAGGTGACGCCGGACAGCTCGATCTTGGCCTTCTCGGCGGCCTCCTTCAGGCGCTGCATGGCGACCTTGTCGCCGGTGAGGTCGATGCCCTCGGCGCGCTTGAACTCGGCGGCCATCCAGTCCATGATGCACTTGTCGAAGTCGTCGCCGCCCAGGCGGTTGTTGCCGGCGGTGGCCAGCACCTGGATCACGCCGTCGCCCACCTCCAGCACGGACACATCGAAGGTGCCGCCGCCCAGGTCGTAGACCATGATCTTCTGGTCGGACTCCTTATCCACACCGTAGGCCACGGCGGCGGCGGTGGGCTCGTTGATGATACGCTTGACCTCCAGGCCGGCGATGCGGCCGGCGTCCTTGGTGGCCTGACGCTGGGCGTCGGTGAAGTAGGCGGGGACGGTGATGACAGCCTCGCTGACGGACTGGCCCAGATAGGCCTCGGCGTCGGCCTTCAGCTTCTGCAGGATCATGGCGCTGATCTCCTGGGGGGTGTAACTCTTGCCGTCCACGGTGACGCGGTAGTCGGAGCCCATCTCACGCTTGATGGAAGAGATGGTGCGGTCGGGGTTGGTGATGGCCTGGCGCTTTGCCACCTGGCCCACCATACGCTCGCCGTCCTTGGAGAAGGCCACCACGGACGGGGTGGTGCGGTTGCCCTCGGCGTTGGGGATGACGACGGCCTCGCCGCCCTCCATGACTGCTACGCAGGAATTGGTCGTGCCCAGATCGATACCAATGATTTTAGACATAATGTTGTTCCTCCTATAAATACGCAAATTGTTTATACAAAGTTATGTTGTGCGCCGCTGGGGCGCGGGGTATGTTAGTTGGCAACCTTCACCATGGCGAAGCGGATGACCTTTTCGCCGCAGAGGAAACCCTGCTGAAAGACCTCCACCACGGTGTTCTCGCCCACGGAGTCGTCCTCCACGTGCATCACCGCGTTGTGGCGGTTGGGGTCAAAGGTCTCGCCCAGCGCGGGGATCAGCTCCACGCCCAGCCCGGTCAGGGCATCCTGAAGACCCTTCATGGTCATCTCCACGCCCTTGGCGTAGGCGGCGTCGGCAGTCTCCTGCTTCAGGGCCCGCTCCAGATTGTCGTACACGGGAAGGAAGGCGCTGACGGTCTGGGCCTTGGCCTCGGTCCAGGCGGCCTCCTTCTCCCGGGTGGTGCGCTTGCGGTAGTTGTCGTACTCGGCCGCCAGCCGGAGGAAGCGGTCCTCCGCCGCGGCCAGCTTGGCCGCGCTGTCGTCGGGAGCCTCCGTGACCGGCGCGGTGGGCTCGGTCTCCGGCTTCTCCTCCGCCGGGACCTCGGTCTCCGGCGCCTTGGTCGTCTCCGGGGCCTGCTCGGCCCCGGCGGCGGTATTCTCTTTTTTCTTCTTGTCAGACATGGGGTATTACTCCTCCTTTTCCGGCTTGGACGGGGGCAGCTCGGTCTGCCCGAACAGCTTGGACAGCCCATCCGCCACATAGGACAGCTTAGCGGCCACCTTGCCGTAATCCATGCGGGTGGGGCCCACCACACCGATGACGCCCTTCATGCCGTCGCCGATGTCGTAGCTGGCCAGCACCACGCTGGTATCCTTCAGCTCCTCGGCCACGTTCTCCGGGCCGATGAGGATCTTGGTGTTGTCGTCGCCCATGGTGGGCAGCGCCAGGGACTGGATCAGGGACTGGTCCTCGCTGAGGTAGGTCATCAGCTTCTGGGCCTTGCCCACGTCCTGATATTCCGGGTGGTCCAGGATGTGGCTGGCGCCGGCGGTGTACACCGCGCCGTTCTCCATCTCGTCCAGCACCTCCATGGCGAAGGACACCACCAGGGAGATGAGCCCGTAGGAGCTGCCGGCGGCGTGCTCCGCCACCCGCATGAGCTCCGGGGTCAGCTCGTCCAGGGTCTTGCCGGTGAAGGAGGTGTTCAGCAGGGCGGTGAGCAGCTGAAGCTGGGGCTCGGACAGCTCGGCGGGCAGGTGGATCAGCTTATTCTTTACCACATTCCCGTCGGTCATGACCACCACAATAAAGGAATTTGCATCCACCAGGATCAGGTCGAACCGGCGGATGGTCACCCGGCGGGGATTGCCCGCCAGGGCGAAGGCCGGGTAGTTGGTCAGCTGGGACACCATGCGCCCCGCCTGATCGATGACCTTGTCCAGCTCCTGCATTTTCAGGTGCAGGGCCTCGTTGATCTGGCGGGTCTCCTCCAGGGAGAGACGCTGGTCCTCCATCAGCTCGTTGACGTACAGCCGGTAGCCCTTGGGGGACGGGATGCGCCCGGCGGAGGTGTGGGGCTGCTCCAGGTAGCCCTGCTCCGTCAGGTCGGCCAGCTCGTTGCGGATGGTGGCGGAGGAGACGTTCAGGTCGGCCAGGTCCAGGATCGCCTTGGAGCCCACCGGCTCCGCGGTCTGCACATAGCTTTCCACCACGGCCCGCAGGATCTTCTTTTTCCGCTCGCTGAGTTCCATTCCGCCGCCTCCCTTCGAGTTTAGCACTCCATATCTCCGAGTGCTAATGATAATTTAGCACCACCCCCCGGAAATGTCAATAGGACAGTTGTAAATTAAATGTGAATGATGCCGCTTTGCAAAAAACCGCTCCTCTTTTCGCAGGGGATCGGCCGGACTGCTAATGCTGCACGATCCCATGCACCGCAAAATCGGGCTTCCTTTTCCCGCCGTTTCGTAGTAAAATACCTTATACAGAAATCGACCGCCCTTCCGGAGGTATGTACTATGAAGCTGTTCCTCACCGCGGAGCCCGCCGGGCTCTGGGAAAACATCCGCTACGGCCTGTCCTGGTTCTTCGGGAACCTGTCCCCGGCGGTGGTCTTTGCCGTGCTGGGCCTGGGGGTGTGCGTGGCGTTCTTCGCCTACTACTGGCACTGCCTCAAGCCCCGGCCCCACTCCCTGGAGTGGATCGCCATGTCCGAGGCGGACAGCAGGCCCCGCTCCATGACCCTCACCCTGAAGCGCCACCCCTTCGAGCGGCGGGACTGGCTGCCCCTGCTGCTGGTGACGGCGGTGTACGCCGCCACGGCTTTCTTCCGCCTGGGCAACATCGCCGGGCCCCAGACCTACACCGTCCTCCAGCCGGAGATGTCCTACAGCTTCTCCTACGACCAGGCGGTGATGGTGGACAAGCTGTCCTACTTCACCGCCCTGGGCACCGGCAGCTACACCCTGGAGTACTCCCTGGACGGGGAGCACTGGGACAGCATCCCCATGAGCCAGACCTACAGCCAGCTGCTCAAATGGGTGGTGAACGACCTGAACGCCTCTGAGGAGGAGGACACCCTCCCCACCGGGCCCATCACCGCCCGGTATTTCCGCCTGAAGGCCGACAAGGTGGAGCGGCCGGAGGGTCTGTGGATCGCGGAGCTGGCCCTGTGGAGCGGCGGGCAGCCCCTCCTGCCCGACCATGTGGACGAGGGGGGCGAGGCCCTCTTTGACGAGTTCGATCAGTGGGCGGACAAGTACACCTACATGAACTCCTCCTACTTTGACGAGATCTATCACCCCCGCACCGCCCTGGAGCATCTGAACAACGTCTACCCCTACGAGGTGTCCCACCCGCCCCTGGGCAAGCTGATCATCGCCCTGGGGGTGCAGCTCTTCGGCATGACCCCCTTCGGCTGGCGGTTCATGGGCACGCTGTTCGGCGTGCTGATGCTGCCGGTGCTCTATCTGTTCCTGAAAAATCTCTTCGGCAAGACCGCCGTGGCCTTCTGCGGCACCTGCCTGTTCGCCTTCGACTTCATGCACCTGGTGCAGACCCGCATCGCCACCATCGACACCTACGGCGTGTTCTTCATCTTAGTGTCCTACTACTTTATGTACCGCTGGCTGTCCGTCCCCGCCGGCAGCCGGCTGCGGCGGTCCATCCTGCCCCTGTTCCTGTGCGGGCTGTTCTGGGGCATCGGCTGCACCAGCAAGTGGACGGTGGTGTACGCCGGCATCGGCCTGGCGGTGCTGTGGCTGCTGGGGCTGATCTTCAAGGGCCGGGAGTGGGCCCTGGCCGTGAACGAGAGCCGCCGCCCCCGTTTCGCCCCCTATGTGTGGGGCACCATCGGCCTGTCCGTGGTGTTCTTCATCCTCATCCCCGTGTGCATCTACACCGCCTCCTACTTCCCCTACGCCTCCGCCGCGGGGAACACCGGCTCCTTCTGGGACATGGCGAAGGAATCCCTGGCCTGGCCCTTCACCAGGCTGGGCGAATATCTCCGCAGCGACCAGAGCTTCTTCAGCGCCATCCCCCGGGACTCCGACAACCCGGTGGACATCATGCTGCGCAACCAGCACTTCATGCTCACCTATCACCAGGGCGTCCACACTCCCCACCCCTACGAGTCCTACTGGTACCAGTGGATCTTCGATGCCCGGCCCATCCTCTACTACCGGGACCTGTCCGTCTCCGGCTATAAGAGCCTGTTCGCCTCCTTCAACAACCCCCTGGTGTCCTGGTGCGGGCTGCTGTCCTTCGCCGCCGTGGTCATCCAGACCATCCGGCGCAAATGCGGCCGGGGGCTGTTCATCATCATCGCCCTGCTGTCCCAGTTCGTGCCGTGGCTGGGCATCGGCCGCATCCTGTTCGCCTACCACTACTTCCCCACCATGCTGTTCCTGGTGTTCTCCATCGCCTACCTGATGAACGACATGCTGGAGCGCCGGCGGGAGGGCTGCACCCTGGCGGTCTACGGCTTCACCGGCTGTACCGCGGCGCTGTACGCCCTGTTCTACCCCGCCCTCATCGGACTGTATATCCCCCTGTGGTACAGCGATATCTTCCTCCGCTGGTTCCCCAGCTGGCCGCTGTGACGGGCGGAGGGACCGATATAAAAAATCAAACCAAAAAAGGAGTATGCCAATGATACATCTCATCGACGTCAGCGAGGACAACTGGATGGAGATCGCCAGCCTGAAGGTGACCGAGGAGCAGCGGGCCTTTCTCGCCCCGCCCATCGGGATCATCGCCCGGGGCTACGTCTACCGGAACTGCAACGCCCGGGTGATCGGCATTGCCGACGGCGGGCAGATCGTCGGGGTCGCCCTGGTGCGGGATTTTACCGACGAGCCCGTGGGGTACGACCTGCAGCAGTTCCTCATCGACTGCCGCTTCCAGAACAGGGGCTACGGGACCGAGGCCCTGCGCCTGATCCTGGAGTCCCTGCGGCAGGAGGGCCGGTTCGATCACGTGGAGGTCTGCGTGAAGAAGGCGGACACCGCGGCGCTGCACGTCTATGAAAAGGCCGGCTTTGCGGACAGCGGCTATGTGGACGAGGACCTGCCGGACTCTCTCAACCTGATCTGCCATCTGTAAGCCGCCGGCATCGGCATAAAACGCAAAAGGGCCCGGCCTGTGGTGCTTCCACAGGCCGGGCCCTTCGTCTGCTGCCGCGCCGGATGATTCCGGCGCGGATTTTTGCGCTTAATATTACTCCGCGTACTTCTTTGCCGCCCCGATGAACTCCCGGAACAGAGGGTGGGCCCGGTTGGGGCGGGACTTGAGCTCCGGGTGGAACTGCCCGGCCACAAAGAAGGGGTGCTCCGGCAGCTCGATCATCTCCACCAGCCGCCCGTCGGGGGACTGGCCGGAGAGCACCAGGCCCGCCTGCGTGAGGGTCTCCCGGTAGTCGTTGTTGAACTCGTAGCGGTGGCGGTGCCGCTCGTTGATGTCCCGGGCGCCGTAGATGGCCTCCGCCCGGCTGCCCTCCGCCAGGCGGCAGGGGTAGCTGCCCAGCCGCATGGTGCCGCCCTTGGCGGTGACTCCCACCTGATCGGCCATGAGGTCGATCACCGGGTGGGCGGTCTTGGGGTCCAGCTCGCTGGAGTGGGCGTCCGTCAGGCCGCACACGTGGCGGGCGTACTCCACCACCGCCATCTGCATCCCCAGGCAGATGCCCAGGAAGGGCACACCGTTCTTTCTCGCGTACTGAATGGCGGAGATCATGCCCTCGATGCCCCGGTCGCCGAAGCCGCCGGGCACCAGCACGCCGTGGACTCCCTTCAGCACCTCCGCCGCGTTCTCGTCCGTGACCTTCTCACTGTCCACCCAGCGGATGGACACGTGGATGTCGTTCTCGATGCCGCCGTGGGTCAGGGCCTCCACCACGGAGAGGTAGGCGTCGTGCAGGGCGGTGTACTTGCCCACCAGGGCGATCTCCACCGTGCCCCGGCAGTTCTTGGCCCGGTAGACCATGGTGGCCCACTCGGTGAGATCGGGGGCGTGACAGATGAGGCCCAGCCGCCGCACCACCACGTCGCCCAGGCCCTCCCGCTCCAGCATGAGGGGCACCTCGTACAGGATGGGGGCGGTAAGGTTGGGGATGGCGTTCTCCACGGGGATGTTGCAGAACAGGGAGATCTTCTCCAGGATCTCCCGGGGGATGCTCTCGTCGCAGCGGCACATGATGACGTCGGGCTGGATGCCGATGGACAGCAGCTCCTTGGCGGAGTGCTGGGTGGGCTTGCTCTTCAGCTCGCCGGAGCCGGGGATGGACACGATGAGGGACACGTGGATGAACATGACGTTCTGCCGCCCCCGCTCGGCGGCCACCTGCCGGATGGCCTCCAAAAAGGGCTGGGACTCGATGTCGCCCACGGTGCCGCCGATCTCCACGATGGCTACGTCGGTGCCCTCCCCCTCGAGGGAGTAGATGTTGCGCTTGATCTCGTTGGTGATGTGGGGGATGATCTGGACGGTGCCGCCCAGATAGTCCCCCGCCCGCTCCCGGTTCAGGACGTTCCAGTACACCTTGCCGGAGGAGACGGAGGAGTTGAAGGTCAGGTTCTCGTCGATGAAGCGCTCGTAGTGGCCCAGATCCAGATCGGTCTCCGCGCCGTCGTCGGTGACGAACACCTCGCCGTGCTGATAGGGACTCATGGTGCCGGGGTCCACGTTCAGGTAGGGGTCCAGCTTCTGGACCTTGACCCGCAGGCCCCGCTGCTTGAGCAGGCGGCCCAGAGACGCGGCGGTGATCCCCTTGCCAAGGCCGGACACCACGCCGCCGGTGACAAAGATGAATTTTGTGCTGACAGCCATGTTCATTCCATCCTCTCATACGCGGCGGGCTGCGTCCGTCCGCCGCCGGGACAGGCCATGCACCCTTGCGCGGACGCCTTTGTCCGCCCTGTCTCGTCAAAATTTGCAGGAAATATATTTAACTGATTCATTTTACGCTGAGCGCCCTTTCAAGTCAAGGGGGAACCGGGGGCCTTTTGGGCGGAAAATAAAACAAAAAGCAGGAGGCAAGACCTCCTGCTTTTTGGGATGGTTCAGCGGTGGAAGAGCTGGTTGGTCTGATACCGGGGGGAACAGGTCAGGCGCAGGCCCAGCTTCTGATAAATGGTGCTGTCCGCGGCGGACAGGATGACAGAGGAGTGGGCCTCACAGTGGCGCAGCCCGTCCAGACTGCGGAGGGCCTGGGCCGCCAGCGGGTCGGTGGCGGCGGAGATGGCGAGGGCGATAAGCACCTCGTCGCTGTGGAGCCGGGGGTTATGGCTGCCCAGATGGCGGACCTTGACGGACTGGATGGGCTCGATGGCCTGCCGGGAGATGAGGTGAACGCCGTCGTCGATGCCCGCCAGCGCCTTGAGGGCGTTGAGCAGGGCGGCGCTGGCTGCGCCCATGAGGTCGGAGGTCTTGCCGGTGATGACGGCGCCGCCGGGCAGCCGGATGGCGGTGGCCGGCTCGCCGGTCTCGGCGGCCCGGGTATTGGCGGCGGCGATGACGGGGCGCAGCTCCTCGGTGATGTCTGCCTGCTTCATCAGCAGTTCCAGCTTGTAGACGATCTCGTCGCTGCCCTGCCCCCGGCGGCGGTCGCACAGGGCGGTGTAGTACCGGCGGATGATCTCCTGCCGGGCGGCGGCGCATACCGCGTCGTCGTCCACGATGCAGCTGCCTGCCATGTTTACGCCCATGTCCGTGGGGGACTGATAGGGGCTCTCGCCGGTGATGGTCTCGAACATGGCTCGGAGGACGG